>NZ_DKJS01000066.1:71472-147006 GCF_002455205.1 Lysinibacillus sp. UBA6686
AGTTGTAGAGAATTCATGTAACCCGGGATTCATAGAATTAGGACAAAGACTTGGCAGTGAAAGATTACTACAATATATTAAGGATTTTGGTTTTGGTCAAAAGACAGGGTCTAACATTGCAGGTGAAGCCTCGGGAATATTATTTTCTAAAGAAGCCTTTGGACCTGTGGAGCAGGCTACAACTTCTTTCGGCCAAGGGGTGGCTGTTACACCTATTCAACAAGTACAGGCAGTTGCCGCAGCTATAAATGGAGGTAAGCTTTATACGCCATATGTTGTGAAGAAAATTTTTAATCCAAATACTGGGGAAGTGATCAAAGAGACTGAACCAGAAGTTAAGAAACAGGTTATTCGTGAGGAGACATCTGCCAAGGTTCGAGGTGCATTAGAATCAGTTGTAGCAAAGGGCTCTGGACGACAGGCCTACCGAGATGGCTTACGTATTGGGGGGAAAACGGGAACAGCACAGAAAGTAGAGAATGGGCGTTATAAAAGCGGTGAATATATCGTTTCTTTTATCGGCTTTGCTCCAGCGGATAATCCACAGATTGTCGTGTATGTAGCGGTGGATAACCCAAAGAAAACAACTCAATTTGGTGGTGTTGTTGCAGCTCCGATTGTTGGTCAGATTATTGAAGATGTTGCACCTTTTGTTGGCATTGAAAAATCGAAGGAACAGCTTGAAAAGGATTATCGTTGGGGTGATCCAATCACTGTGAAGGTACCAAGCTTTATTGGTCAAACGAAGGATGATATTGCCAAGCAGCATTATCCATTCCGTATTGAATGGCATGGTGAAGGAACTAAAATTGGTAATCAATTGCCTGAAGTGGATAGTGTTATCAAACAAGATGGCACAATTCATTTATATTTGGAGAACTAATATAACTTTACCTTTAAAAAATGGGAGAGAACCACTATTATTATGAAGGGTAGTAATAAATAAATGAAAGTTTATGCTTTTTTCTTGAAGAAGAAAGTGAAACAAGATTTAAAGGAGATTTTTCAATGAAACTCGCAACAACGCTTACCATTTTAGCTCTTGCTTTTATAGTAACAGTTATTCTGGCACCAATTAGTATTCCTCTTCTTCGTCGACTTAAATTCGGTCAAAGTATTCGTGAAGAAGGACCAAAATCACATATGAAAAAAGCAGGTACTCCAACAATGGGGGGCATTATTTTCTTAATTGCTATTATCCTCACTACTGTTGGTGTAGGAAGCTTTTTAGATTTATTTACCACACAAACTATCGTACTGTTGTTAGTATTAGCTGGATTTGGCTTAATCGGCCTACTGGATGACGGCTTAAAGGTTATTTTTAAACGTAACCTTGGTTTAACATCCCTGCAAAAGCTCATTGGTCAAATCGTCATCGCAGTTTTGGCTTATTTCTTACTACATGTAGGATCATTTGATACAACGCTTGCTATACCATTTACAGACTTGACATTTGATTTAGGGATTTTCTATGTAGCCTTTTTAATTTTCTGGTTGGTTGGCTTCTCAAATGCAGTAAATTTAACAGATGGACTAGATGGACTTGTGGCGGGTACAGCTTCTATTGCCTTTGCAGCCTTTGGAGTTATTGCGCTGTTCCAAGATCAAGCTGATATTGCTTTATTTGCATTTGCAGTAACAGGTGCACTATTAGGTTTTCTATTGTTTAATGCAAATCCTGCAAAGGTATTTATGGGAGATACAGGATCATTAGCCTTAGGTGGAGCTTTAGCTATGGTGTCTGTATTGATAAAAGAAGAATTCTTATTGTTATTAGTGGGATTAGTGTTTGTGATTGAAACATTATCCGTTATTTTACAGGTAGGTAGCTTTAAGCTTCGTAAAAAACGTATTTTTAAAATGAGTCCTATCCATCATCATTTTGAATTATCAGGTTGGTCAGAGTGGAAAGTTGTCCTTGTCTTTTGGTCGACCGCTTTAGCAGTAGCATTGATTGCAGTCTTATCGGAGGCGTTCTTATGAAAAATTATACAGATCTACAACATAAAAAGGTACTTGTTTTAGGCCTTGCGAAAAGTGGTGTGGCAGCAGCCGAAATTTTACATGAACTAGGCGCCTTTGTGACGGTCAATGATTCAAAGCCATTTGATGAAAGTCCAGATGCACAGGGTTTATTGCAAAAGGGAATAACAGTTATTTGTGGTCGCCATCCAGAGGACCTACTGGATGAAGGCTTTGAATTAGTGGTAAAAAATCCGGGTATTCCTTATAGCAATAAAATTGTAGCGGATGCCGTTAGCCGAGAAATACCTGTTTGGACGGAAATTGAGCTAGCCTATTTGATAAGTGAAGCACCGTTTATTGGAATTACTGGTTCAAATGGTAAAACAACAACAACAACTTTGATTTTTGACATGCTGAATAATGGTGGTAAAAAGCCACTGATAGCTGGAAACATTGGAACAGTTGCATGTGGCGTTGCAAGAGAAGCTCAGAAAGATAATAATATTGTAACGGAATTATCCTCGTTTCAATTGATGGGGACAAAAACATTCAAACCTAAAATAGCGATACTAACAAATCTTTATGATGCGCATCTTGATTATCATGGAACATTTGACAATTATGCAGAGGCAAAATTCGGTGTTACTCGTAATCAAGATGAGGATGATTATTTTATTTATAATGCGGATCAACCAATTGTTGTGGGCTATGCTGCAAAATCAAAAGGAAATAAGGTTCCATTTAGTTCAAAGGGACGTACAACTGAAGGAATTAGTGCAGATGACACAACGATTTACTGGCAGGGAGAACCATATATGGATCGATCTATCATAGCTTTGCCAGGTAAACATAATTTAGAAAATATTTTAGCAGCAGTAGCAGCATGTATTTTAGTTGGTTGTGATAAAGCTAAAATGGAAGAAATTCTTTCGACATTTGGTGGCGTTCGTCACCGTACACAGTTTGTACGCGAATGGAATGGAAGAAAAATTTATAACGATTCCAAAGCAACAAATTGCTTAGCTACAAAAAGTGCCTTAGATGCATTTCAGGCACCTGTTATTCTTCTAGCAGGAGGCTTAGATCGAGGTCATTCGTTTGAGGAATTACGTCCATGTATGGGGCATGTCAAGGGTGTAGTGGCGTTTGGAGAAACAGGCTTACGCTTTGTAGAATTTGCGAAGTCGTGTGGCGTACAACAAACAATCATTGCACAAAATGTGGAGGATGCTGTACATTATGCGGCACCGATATCAGCTGAGGGTGATGTTATTCTATTGTCGCCTGCATGTGCAAGTTGGGATCAATATGACAGTTTCGAAATTCGGGGAGATGTTTTTATTGAAGCTGTAATGAAGCTGTCATAAGTCTGTAACTATTTTAGAATATACTTGACTTGGAAGGATGGCAGTACTGAGAGGGAAAGAAAGCTATTTATTGCTCGTCACAACATTGATGCTATCAATAATCGGCATTATTTTCGTCTATTCTGCAGGTACCTATTGGAGTGCCGTTCATTATAGTGGAAAAATGCCGTTTTATATGAAGCAAAGTATGTATTTTGCTGTTGCCATTGTCGTATTTTTAATCACCATTCGATTAAATATTTTAAGAGAGCAATCCTTTTGGAAAATGGCTTATATTTTTTCGTTAATTTTACTGGTCCTTGTACTTATTCCTGGGATTGGACTGGTACGAAATGGCTCGCAAAGCTGGATTGGTGTAGGTCCATTAACCATTCAGCCAGCAGAGCTTACGAAAATTACAGTAATAGTGTACTTGAGTCATATATTAGCACAGCATAAAACCGGTACACCAATTATTAACTGGCGCCATGGATTCGTTCTAGTGTTACCAGTGGTTCTCATTATGCTACAGCCTGACTTTGGCTCAGTATTTATATTAGTGGTCTCAGTCTTTTTATTGTTTTTTGTAGCAGGCTACCCATTAAAACTTTATGGAATGATTATGGTGGCAGGAGTTGCAGGATTAGTAGGATTGATTGCAACAGCACCATATCGATTAACGCGCATTAAAGCATTTCTTGATCCATGGGCGGACCCCTTGGTAAGTGGGTTTCAAGCTGTACAATCATTAATGGCGATTGGACCAGCTGGCATTTTTGGTCATGGTTTTGGACAAAGCAGACAGAAGTTTTTATATTTACCGGAGCCTCAAAATGATTTTATTTATGCCATTATTTTAGAGGAGGTTGGGTTGCTTGGTGGTCTCGTTATTTTAGCATTATTTGTATTAGCGATTTATGCTGGTTATAAATTTGCAGTGCAAGCTAAAACGAGAGCATCCTATTACGCTATTATAGGACTTGTTACAATGCTGACTGTGCAAGCTTTTCTAAATATATCTGTAGTGATTGGCTTAGTTCCTGTAACGGGGGTCACACTGCCTTTTATTAGCTATGGCGGAACATCTTTAGTAACAATGTGGTTAATAATAGGTATTATTTATCAATTAGCGAAATAAATATAAAGGAGGAGTACTTTTTGGAGAAAGTAATTGATATAGAAGATCGCATACCTACGCTAAAAAAGCGACGAAAAAAGCGTACAAATCGTAAATTTATAGTGCTAATATTACTTTTCTTTATTGTGTTAGCAGTACTCCTTTATTTTCAATCTCCTTACAGTAAAATCAACAAAATTACAGTTAACGGTGCTCGTTTAGCAGATGAACAATATTATTTACAGGCCAGTACTCTGGCTCCTGGAAAGTCGATGTGGGGTTTTAAGGTAAACGATATTGAGAAGTTAATACTTAAGGATAAATGGGTAAAGGAAGCACATGTTAAACGTAACTGGCTACGAGATGTAACAATAGAAATAAAGGAATGGAAAAAAGTTGCATACTTGGCTGGTGATGGTACCTATTATCCTTTACTTGAAAATGGCAAGCGATTTGAGCAAGCTAGTGATGAGGTGCCAATTGATGCCCCTGTTTTTATCGGCATAACTGGTGAAAAAACGATCAACAAGCTTGTGGAACAATTAGCTAAATTAAAGCCAGAAGTATTAGCCTTAATTTCTCAAGTCAATACAAACAGTAATGAGACAAACCCTAATGCAGTTAGACTTTATATGAATGATGGATATGAAGTACGGGCTGTTATTCAAACTTTAGCTGATAAGTTGAATTATTACCCCTCAATTGTGGCACAAATTAGTAATTTAGAAAAGGGTGTTATTGATTTAGAGGTAGGTTCATATTATCGTCCTTACAATGATGAATATAACAAAATAAGCATTGATGTAAGTGGTAGAGAAGATGAAGAATCGGCCAACCAGGAAGTGAATAATGATGAGCAACAAACAAATGAATAGCAAAGGGAGTTTTTTGTCAAGGAAGCAATTTGAATTGCTGATTGTTTGTATAACAATGGGATTTATTATTGGCTATTCATACAATCAGGCAAAAGATAACCGAAATGCAGGTTCAATTGATTCAGAGCTTTTTGAGCAAGAGGATTCATACCGTGAGGAGTTAATAACCCAGCAAGAACGAAATAAGGTCCTAGCAGAAGAAGCGAATTCGCTGCAAGAAAAAATTCGCAAGTATGAGAAATCATTTGTTGCAGATGAAAAGGCTAACAAAAAGCTTGTTGAAGAAGCAGAGGATTTACGATTATTATTAGGTGACTTACCAGCAGAAGGAAAAGGTATTCGTATAACACTACAAGATGGTGATTATGATCCTAAATCTGCAAATCCTAATGACTATATTGTTCATGAAAGCCATGTGTTTAAATTGCTCAATGAGCTAAAAATTTCTGGTGCACAGGCAATTGCCATCAATGGTCAAAGAGTTCTAGCGAATTCCTATATACGTTGTAATGGACCCGTCATTACGATTGATGGTAAGCAGCATCCAGCGCCATTTATTATTGAGGCTGTCGGTGATTCTCAAACATTGGTGTCCTCATTAAATTTAAATGGTGGTGTGGTGGATCAGTTATTAAATGACAATATTGTTGTGTCATTAGAAGAAAATCAGAAATTAAGTATGCCAAAAGTAAAGGTTGAGAGTTAGTTTAACGTTTAATCATTTTCAACATTAGCCTCCAGAGAAGTTGCAGATTTTACATGCAATTGCATATTCAAAATCTAAGGCGTTATTTATGGGGGTTACGATACGTCTAGGAGGGGCTATTTTGAAAAAAAATATGTACACCCGAATAACGATCGTGCTATTTATTATCGGTTTGATGATAGCGGTACAGTACAATACTATACAACAACCAGCTGAGCGAGATACACGAGATATTTGGGCCATAAGAGAGGAATTAGCAGAAGAAAAGCAAAGACATTCCACATTATTAGCAGAAATTCGCTCACTCAATGAAGTAGTGGGTCGCTATGAGCAATCTGAAAAAGCAAGTTTACAAGCAGCTTTAAATGAAACGTTGAATCGTTTAAAGCTCCAAGCAGGCTTAACTGAAGTCACAGGTCCAGGAGTTGTTATACGGGTAGAGCCAGCGCAAGAATTAGTGGAAATGGGATATGACATCCAAGAAATTTCACCTGATTTGCTGACTCAACTATTGAATGCTTTGTTTAAAAGCAATGCGGCTAGTGTTTCGATAGATGGAAACCGCGTTGTACATACGACAGCCATTCGAGATATAAATGGAAAAACGACTGTGAATAGTGTAGCACTATCATCACCTTCTTTTGAAATTTATGTTGGGACAAGCTCTTTTAAGGAAGCTCAAAAAATGTACAATTCGTTACAGGCTTCAACATTTATTGATTCCTTTTATTTAGATAATTTTAATTTAGTCATTGAAGAGCCGACTGAACAATTAACAATCCCAGCATTTGATCAGCCATTGACAAATGATTATTTAACAGAGGTGAAAAAAGGAGAATAAAATATGTGGCTACCATTTTTAGGTTTGATATTTGGACTTGCCCTAGGCTTGTTAACAAATATACAAATTCCCTCTATCTATGAAAATTATCTGTCAATAGCAGTTTTAGCAGCTTTAGATACATTATTTGGCGGTATACGTGCTCAACTACAACAAGTTTACGATGATAAAGTTTTTGTGTCGGGCTTCTTTTTTAATATAATTCTTGCTGCAGGTTTAGCCTTTTTAGGTGTGTATTTAGGAATAGATTTATATTTAGCAGCTATTTTCGCTTTCGGAGTACGTTTATTCCAAAATATAGCAATAATTAGGCGTATTTTACTAACTAAGCTAGATGAAAAACGTCACAAAAAGAAGAAATCTTCCACAGAATGAGAGAAAAATTGAGCAAAATACTCGATTTGCTTAGACATTACGCCAAAATTACAATAGAATGAAAATAAGAGCATTTTTCAAGGAGGTGCAGCGAATTGAATCAGCAAGATTTATATATTTCCCTTGATATAGGATCATCCTCTATCAAGGTATTAATAGGTGAAATGAGTGACGGACAATTACATGTAATTGGCGTCGGAAATGTAAAATCGAATGGCGTTCGAAAAGGTGCAATTGTTGATATTGATGCAACAGTTCAATCGATTCGAAAAGCAATCGAACAAGCAGAACGAATGACTGGCTTTCAAATTAATGAAGTCGTTCTGGGTGTTCCAGCTAACCAGACGATGTTACAACTAGTTAAAGGTGTTGTCGCTGTAAATAGTGAAAATAGAGAAATTACAGACGATGATTTAGACAGAGTGGTGGAATCTGCACAAGTCATGTCAATACCTCCTGAACGTGAATTAGTGAATATTATTCCAAGACAATTTATTGTGGACAACTTAGATGAAATTAAAGATCCACGAGGTATGATTGGAATTCGTCTAGAAATGGATGCAACGATGATTACAACTTCAAAAACACTTTTACACAATGTTTTACGTTGTGTAGAGCGGGCAGGGCTAAGTATACGAGAAATATATTTGCAACCGCTAGCAGCAGGCTTTTTTGCGCTTACAGAGGATGAGAAAAACCAAGGGACAGCCTTTGTTGACCTAGGGGGAGGCTCAACTACCATTGCAGTTTTTGAAGAGGGACTGTTAACACATACGGGTGTTATTCCAATTGGCGGTGATCATATTACGAAAGATATTTCAATCGTTTTAAAAACACCAACAGAACAGGCTGAGCAAATTAAACATCAATTTGGACATGCCTTTTATGATGACGCATCAGATGATGAAATCTTCGAAGTACCAATTGTTGGAACAGATTCAACTGATCAATACAGTCAACGCTATATATCCGAAATAATAGGTGCGCGCTTAGAAGAACTTTTTGAGTTAGTGATAGACGAGTTAGCACGTCTTGGTGTTCGTGATTTACCTGGCGGTGTTGTTTTAACGGGTGGTGTTGCAAAGCTTGAAGGTATTGCTCAACTGGCACGTCAGATTTTGCAAACCCGTGTTAGAATATATACACCCGATTATATTGGCGTTAGGGAGCCTTCATTTACGACGGCAGTTGGACTTATTCGTTACGCCTATTTAGAAGATGATTTTTACGGAAAAGGTACGAATACGCAACCTATTGAATATGCGGTTGTAGGATCTCCAACAGCCACACCTAAGAAGCAAGAATATGCTTCACCTTCAGAATCAAAAGGAAGCGTAATCGGTAGAGCAAAAAAATTATTTGATAAGTTTTTTGATTAACTTCTTTCAGTAAATCTCTTTTGTAGCGAAAGCAAAGCGTCAGCTACAGAAGTCTCCACCTCTATAGGTGGTGAGATAAATTCGGATTTAAGCTACTTTTCAGCAGATGTCCAAAAAAGAAGTTAATGCCTCCGGCGGATGTCACGGAATCGGAAAGGAGTTCTTAGAGGATTTAGCCTAAAATCATCGCAGCTATGCGATAAAGGCTAACTGACCTGCATCGGTAAAAACGCCACGTCCTGTGGCATTACCGAAATGACCGACATCGTGTCGGCCCTCGTGCAGGCCTAAGCATAAAGCCGATTCCGGACGCAATTATACCGAGGCATAATTGATCTTGAATGCGTAATGAATGATACAGAGTCGAGTTACCGTGGGAGGAAAAAGAAATGTTAGAATTTGATACAAGTGTTGATCAACTTGCAGTAATAAAGGTTATTGGTGTTGGTGGCGGCGGTAACAACGCTGTCAATCGAATGATAGAACATGGTGTACAAGGTGTAGACTTTATCGCAGTAAACACAGATGCACAGGCATTAAATTTATCAAAAGCAGAAGTGAAGCTACAAATTGGAGCAAAACTTACTCGTGGTTTAGGTGCAGGAGCAAATCCTGAGGTAGGAAAAAAAGCTGCCGAAGAAAGCCGTGAACAATTAGAAGAGGTTCTACGTGGAGCGGATATGGTATTTGTAACAGCTGGAATGGGTGGAGGAACTGGTACTGGTGCAGCGCCAGTTATTGCACAAATTGCTCGCGATTTAGGCGCACTTACTGTCGGAGTTGTTACACGACCATTTACGTTTGAGGGTCGTAAGCGACAAACGCAAGCTATCGGCGGTATTGGTGGCATGAAGGAATCTGTGGATACTTTAATCGTTATTCCGAACGACAAACTGCTACAAATTGTCGATAAATCTACGCCAATGTTAGAGGCCTTCCGTGAAGCAGATAATGTTTTACGACAAGGTGTACAAGGTATTTCCGATTTAATTGCTACACCAGGTCTTATTAACTTAGACTTTGCAGATGTAAAAACAATCATGTCTAACAAAGGTTCTGCGTTAATGGGGATTGGTATTGCTACAGGTGAAAATCGTGCTGCAGAAGCAGCGAAGAAAGCTATTTCAAGTCCTTTACTGGAATCTTCAATTGATGGCGCTAAAGGTGTCCTGATGAATATTACTGGTGGCTCAAACTTAAGCTTATTCGAAGTTCAAGAAGCGGCAGATATTGTAGCTTCAGCATCAGATGAAGAGGTAAATATGATTTTCGGTTCTGTTATTAATGAAAATCTAAAAGATGAAATTATTGTAACTGTAATTGCGACTGGTTTCTCAGAAGAAGCATTACAACAACAGCGCAATACTACAAGACCTTCGTTAAATACAAATAGACAGGCTGTACAGCAACAGCAAGCACCTATTCGCGAACAACGTCAAGACATGCATGTTCAGCAAGAGCAACCTCGACAAAATCAACAACAATATGGTCAAGATGATATGCTAGAGGTACCAGCGTTTTTACGTAATCGTAAAAATCGTGGATAGTATCTTACTTCTTAAAAGCTCGTATTTTACTTATGTAGAATACGAGCTTTTTATATTTGTCTGTAAAGTTGTTCAAATGTGTAAGGAAACCATGTATTTTGTCAAAAGATTTTTAGGAAATGATGCGATTGTTTGACAATATTTGTGAGTATAACATGCTAACTTTGTAAGTAGGAGGCGGCTGTTATGTATGGAGAATGGCTGGTGCTCATTAATACGCTATTTAATCTAGCGATACTCACGTTTACGGCAAAAGTAACAGGGGTTTTTGTAAAGAATACAAGATTATTAATGAGTTCGATTTGTAGTAGTTTTGTAGCTGTAATTGGTGGTCAATTGCTGTGGACAACATTGCTGAGCTTTGTTCTATTAATTGGCATAGCTTTTCACTTTAAACTTCGAAGCTTTCAAAAACAAGGACCAATTGTTTTAACAGCAACAATTATTATTGGAGGGTTGCTTACAGCATTACAACCCTATTTAAAAAATCTTTCTGTTGTCCATTTTATCATTATTTGCCTACTATTAGCTGTTGGTAACCTAGTTGCTTTTTATAAGCAATGGGGATTTGTAAAGCTTGAGCGCTTAAGTGGTCAGTTTGTTTTTGATACAATTTTAACAATTTTTGATGTTACGATACCGCTTTCTGCGTTTGTAGATACGGGAAATCAAGCAATTGAACCACTATCAGGAAAACCAGTTCACTTTGTCTCTTATAAAGCGTTAAAGCCACATTTGCCGATAGCATTTTGCAAATCATTAGTAGAATGGCAAGAAACGGATCCGTATAATGTATCCATGTTTTCAGAAGATTATCAGCGTTTAATACGGTTTATTCATGTCAATACAGTACAACAGCAATCAGTTGTCCTAGGTTTTCGCTTTAATGAGTGGCAAATAAAGGGGGAGCCCCTACAAGTGAAAACAAATGAATATATCGTTTTAACAAAGAAGGCTAAAAATTTTCCACATAGCACAGCAGCAATTTTACATTTTTCAGCGCTTTCAAATAACTCATAGAGGGGGAGAACTATTGCTTCTTAGGCTACTTGCTAGCTTGAAAAAATTATGGAGTAAGTTTCGGAGTCGTGAAACGTACTATATAGGGGGAAATGATTCATTGCCAGTGCCACTAAGTCGAGAAGAAGAAGTTACAGTCATTGCATCCTTTATGAATGGTGATTTACGAGCTAGAGACACACTAATTGAACGTAATTTACGTCTTGTTGTTTACATTGCTAGACGTTTTGATAATACGGGTACGCCGATTGAGGATTTAATCAGTATTGGCTCCATCGGTTTAATTAAGGCAATTGAAACGTTCAATACGGATAAAAATATTAAGCTTGCAACGTATGCTTCACGTTGCATTGAAAATGAAATTCTCATGCATTTACGAAAAACAAGTCGCATGAAAGGTGAAGTTTCGCTAGACGAACCACTTAATTCTGATGCTGATGGCAATGAATTACTATTGTCTGATATTTTAGGCACAGAAGAGCATATTATTTTAGATAATGTAGAAAAGAAAATAGAGCGTCAGCATATGTTTCATGCCATTAATTTACTAGGTGCGCGTGAACGATATATTATGGAATGTCGCTTTGGTCTCAACGGTAAAATTGAAATGACACAAAAAGAAGTAGCAGATCATTTAGGGATTTCACAATCTTATATTTCCCGATTAGAAAAGAAAATTATTCAAGATTTACGTGAAAATTTAAATCAGCCTATATCGTAGGGAGGGAAAATTAACCTACCTAAAATTGGTCGTAGCTTTTGTGCATATTCTCGTTTCTCTCGGACAAACTGATGTCACGGTTTAGTCAGAGAATAACATCCGGAGGAATCGAATATGCGAACTAAAGTAGATCTTTGCGGCTTAGATACATCGACTTTGCCAATTTTAAAGCACGAGGAAATGAAGGAACTCTTCATCCGATTACAAGCAGGAGAAACTGAGATTAGAGAAGAGCTTGTGATGTGCAATTTAAGGTTAGTGCTCAGTATTGTCGGTAGATTTGCCTATAGGGGTGAACAGGCAGATGATTTATTTCAGGTAGGCTGCATTGGCCTCATGAAAGCCATCGATCATTTTGATTTAAAGCATAATGTGCGATTTTCAACATATGCTGTACCAATGATCATTGGTGAAATTCGTCGCCATCTGCGTGATCATCATGCGTTACGTGTTTCTCGTTCTTTAAGAGATATTGCGTATAAAGCAATGCAGGCAAAAGAGCAATGGATAACTGACAATTTACGAGAACCAACCATTGAAGAAATTGCAGAAATGATTGACATGAAAAAGGAAGATGTTTTATTTGCTTTAGATGCCATTCAAGATCCAGTTTCTTTACAAGAGCCTATTTATTCAGACGGCGGAGACGCTGTTTATATGATGGATCAATTACGTGATGATGATGTATCTGAAGATCAATGGGTTGCCTACGTGTCGGTGAAGGAAAGTTTGCAAAAGTTAGATGAACGACAACAAATGATTGTTGCCAAGCGCTTTTATTATGGCGAGACACAGACAGAAATAGCAAAAGAATTGGGAATCTCACAGGCGCAAATTTCACGTCTAGAAAAAAATGCGATTGAAACAATGCAAAAAGATTATAAGTAGTAAACAATGCGCACCAGAGCTTTCGGTGCGCATTTTATCTTCATTCAACTAGCTAACAATACATACCATAAATATAAAGTGACAGCATACTTTGATGAAGATACTAGTGGATGTCATAAAGTAATTGTTACAGGAGGGGTATAATGCGTTTTTCAATGTTACAACAAAAAGAGGTTATTGAAGCAGGTAATGGGCGTTTTTTAGGATTTGTAGTAGATGCAGAAGTTTCAAAAGAAACAGGCTATGTGACAGCGTTTATGATAGCAGAGCCTCGAAAATATCTGGGCCTTTTTCGAGGTGAAGATTCTGTTAGAAAGGTATACATGAAAGATGTACTTGTGGTTGGGAAAGATGTTATTTTAGTAAAAGCATTATCTTAATTTTTGTTGTCTATTTAGAGTCAAGCTACTTTAATTTTCTATGAATAATGCAAATGTCCTTTCACTTAGGTCAGGCTATTCATTGATAATTCAGGCATTGCTTGTTACAATAAAGGAAACTATTGTTGTAAAGTTGGGGAAAATAGTGACAAAAATCTTAACAAATTTAAACAAAATCAATGACCTTATTCATGCAGCCCAAAAACGGTCAAATTGGGAAACTGGGAAAGTTCAAATTATTGCAGTAACAAAAGAAGTTTCAGTTGAACGAACACAAGAAGCAATCGATGCAGGACTTCTTCATTTAGGAGAAAATCGTCCTGAGGGCTTAAATCGAAAAATAGAAGCAATTCAAGCGAATGTAAATTGGCATTATATAGGTTCTCTACAAACACGTAAAGTAAAGCAAGTGATTAACAATATTGATTATTTACATTCATTGGATCGATTAAGTTTAGCAGAAGAAATCGAAAAAAGAGCAGACAAACCTGTAAAATGCTTTGTTCAGATTAATGTATCAGGTGAGGAATCAAAACATGGTTTAACGATTGAGGAAGCCCTGCCATTTGTTCAATCATTAGCTAGTTTTACAAAAATTCAAGTAGTTGGTTTAATGACGATGGCACCAAATACAGATGACGATGACATCATTCGCACTGTTTTTAAGCAATTAAAACAATGTCAACAGCAAATAGCCGAGCAAGGATTCGTACACGCGCCTTGTACCGAGTTATCAATGGGCATGTCTAATGACTTTGAAATTGCGGTAGAGGAAGGGGCTACATTCGTTCGAGTCGGAACGGCTCTTGTTGGAAATGAAAGAGGGGAACAGGATGAGCATGAAAAATAAAATTAAAAACTTCTTTTATCTAGAGGAAGAATTAGAAGAAGAAATCACGCAAGCTCCTATTCAACAGCAACAACCCGTACATCAACAGCAACCGTTTCAATCAGTAAAACCTAAAAAAGTTATGAAAGAGCGGAAGGCACCCATCCATGAAATTGTTCCACAGAGTGCAGCACCTGTAAACAACATTGTCAGCTTGCAGGCGGCCATGAACTCAAAAGGGGCTAAAGTTGTATTAGTAGAGCCTAGAGTCTATGCTGAAGCACAGGATATTGCTGAACATTTAAAAAACAAACGTGCAACAATCGTCAATCTACAACGAATTGAACGTGAACAGGGCGTACGAATTATTGATTTTTTAAGTGGCACAGTTTATGCTCTTGGCGGGGATATCCAAAGAATCGGTAAAGATATCTTCTTATGTACACCTGATAATGTAGAAGTTTCCGGCGAAATTTCAAATTTTATTTTAGACGATAATTAATAGCGAGGATTGTAGTTTATATGACTTTTTTATATATTTTGAGGTTTGTATCACTAGCATTTGATATTTACTCACTAATGTTAATAGTATATATTTTAATGTCTTGGGTACCTGCTGCTCAAAATTCATCTATTGGACGCATACTGGCAAATGTATGTGAGCCTTATCTTGGTATCTTTAGACGATTTATTCCGCCAATTGGCATGATTGATGTTTCTCCTTTAGTGGCAATTTTTGTCCTTAATTTTATTCAAAGAGGAGTTATTATTGTCATTCAAAAAATTTATTTTATGTTTATGTAAAAGAAATCCTCACAATGGTGGGGATTTTTTATTTTAGGGAATACTAACAAATGACATCATTTTTAACTAAATTGTGGTTACGAAACATGAAAGTACCAATGAAATTGTACTAGTAAAAGAGAGATAATAGAGGTGGAGTCAAATGGAGCATTTAATACAACATTTTAGGAAAGAAGAACAGCCTTTTATTGAACAAGTGGTGAATTGGGTGCGAGAAGTGGAGGACCGTTACGCGCCAAAGCTCACTGATTTTCTAGATCCTCGTCAGCGCTTTATCGTAAACGCCATTATTGGACAATACGACACATTGCAAATGGCTAGTGCGGGACTTTTTAATGAAGCAGAAAGGCAAAGAATGCTCATTTACCCAACTTATTTTGAGCCTGTAGAGGAAGATTTTCAGCTTACGGCATTTACCATTCAATATCCTATAAAATTTGTACAGTTGCGTCATCCAGATGTACTTGGTGCATTATTATCATTGGGGTTAAATCGAGGTAAATTTGGTGATATCCGTGTTGATGAACACCATGTCCAGTTTGTAGTAGCGAATGAGATAGCGGAGTATGTTCGTTTACATTTAACTGGCATTGGCAAGGTAAAAGTGCATGTGGAATCCATGAAAGAGACGGAGCCACTTCTAGCAAATGAGGATGAATGGCTAGAGGAGTCTCACACGGTTACTTCCATGCGATTAGATGTTATTATCGCAACAATTTTAAAGGTTTCTCGTCAAAAGGCACAGGCTTTAATTACAGGTAATAAAGTTCGTGTCAATTGGACAGAGCGAGATACAGTTGCTTTTGAATTACAAGAAGGGGATATTTTATCTATACGAGGTAGTGGCCGCGTAAAAATTCTAATGACTGAAGGACGTACAAAAAAAGATAAAATCCGTTTGCAAGTCGGACGTTTGACCCAAAAAGGTTGAAAACCAAGTGAAATTCATTAATTTTTACTGCTAAGTTGTCGGAACAATTGTATAATAGAAAATACGAATGTACATGTAAAGGAGAGAAGGATCGTATGCCATTATCACCTATTGATATACATAATAAGGAGTTTACAAAGTCCTTCAGGGGCTATGCTGAGGATGAGGTAAACGAATTTTTAGATCAAATTATCAAAGATTATGAAATTTTATTACGCGAAAAAAAGGATGTCGACAAACAGCTAGAGATGGCCTTAGAGCAAGCAAGACATTTTAACACCTTAGAGGAAACCCTACAAAAATCAATTGTTGTGGCACAGGAAGCTGCCGATGAGGTGCGAAGAAATTCACAAAAAGAGGCAAAACTTATTGTGAAAGAAGCAGAGAAAAATGCTGATCGTATTTTGAATGAAGCTTTATCAAAGGCTCGAAAAGTAACAATTGAGATTGATGAGCTAAAAAAGCAATCCAAGGTATTCCGTAATCGATTTAAAATGCTTGTAGAGGCACAGCTTGATTTACTAAATGCAGATGACTGGGATCATTTGCTGCAATATGATATAGATTTAACAGAAATTCAAGCATCTGTAGATGAAGCACAGGAATCCGATCAACTTTAATAGCTTTTTTAGTGCTATTATTGCGTGGCGTATGAGCGCAATAAGTGAAACTTGACGTGATTGTTTGATTTTCATATACTAATGAAATAGTAATTATTTTGAACAGATATGCATACAGGCAGAGACGAAGACAGTATTTGTTAGGCGTAGCAAAGCGATTTGGGGATAGTGTGAGCCCAAACAAGCAAATAACAATGAACATCACTTCAGAGCTAAATAACTGAATGAAAGTAAGTTATTTCGTGATGCACAACGTTAACGTGCTTAAAGAGGTAGTACAAATTTGTGCTACAAGTAGGGTGGTACCGCGAGTATAAGCTTCTCGTCCCTTAGTGGGATTGAGAGGCTTTTTTTATTTGCTAAAATTCACAGCGAGCAGCTATTTTTCTTACGTTTAATAGTAAGTGATTAAAAAAGGGCTAAAACTTGTTGAATTCGTCAAGAGCTGTCATATGTATATGAACGCCTTAATGCATTTGTTTTGTTCTAAGTGTGTAAAATTAAAAGGAGGAATGGAAGCATGGTTGAATATAAGGATACTTTATTAATGCCGAAAACAGATTTCCCAATGAGAGGAAACTTACCGGCAAATGAACCAAAAATGCAAGAAAAATGGAATGACATGGACATTAACAAATTACAGATGGAGCGTACTGAAGGACGACCTGAATATGTACTTCATGATGGCCCTCCGTATGCAAACGGTGATATTCATATCGGTCATGCACTAAATAAAGTGCTAAAAGACATGATTACACGCCATCGCTCTATGAATGGTTATCATGTAAATTATATTCCTGGTTGGGATACGCATGGTTTACCAATTGAGCAAGCTTTAGCAAACAAAGGTGTAAAGCGTAAAGAGATGTCTGTTGCGGACTTCCGAAAACTATGTGAAGAATATGCATATGAGCAAATTGACAACCAACGTGCTCAATTTCGTCGTTTAGGTATTCGTGGAGATTGGGAAAATCCATACATTACTTTAAAACCAGAATTTGAAGCTCGTCAAATTGAAGTATTTGGGAAGATGGCTGAAAAAGGCTATATTTACAAAGGCTTAAAGCCAGTTTACTGGTCTCCTTCTTCTGAATCTGCACTTGCAGAAGCGGAAATCGAATATAAGGATATTAAATCACCTTCTATTTATGTAAGCTTTGCTATTAAAGATGCTAAAGGTGTCGTACCAGCAGATGCTAAATTTATCATTTGGACAACAACGCCTTGGACAATTCCAGCAAACTTAGGGATCTCTGTGAACCCTGAATTTATGTATGTAGTTGTTGCAGTTGCAGATAAAAAATTCATTATTGCGAAAGATTTATTAGAAACAGTGGCGAATGCCCTTGAATGGGACACATACGAGGTTATTCAAGAAGTGAAGGGTGAGACATTAGATCGTATTGTCGCTCAGCATCCTTTCTATGATCGTGAATCTCTTGTGATGGTGGGTGAACACGTTACTGCTGACGCAGGTACTGGCTGTGTTCACACGGCGCCTGGACACGGGGAAGATGATTATTACATTAGTAAACAATATGGCTTAGGCATTCTTAGCCCGCTTGATAATAGTGGCTGTTATACGGATGAAGCACCTGGTTTTGAGGGCGTATTTTATAATGATGCCAATAAACTAATAACAGAAAAGCTAAAGGAAGTAGGCGCATTAGAAAGCCTTGGTTTTATTTCGCACTCATATCCTCATGATTGGCGTACAAAGAAACCAGTTATTTATCGTGCAACACCGCAATGGTTTGCATCTGTTGAAGCATTCCGTGGTGAGTTACTAGAGGCTGTTAAAGCAACTACGTTTACGCCAGCTTGGGGAGAAACTCGCCTTTTCAATATGATTCGTGATCGTGGAGATTGGGTAATTTCCCGTCAACGAGCTTGGGGTGTGCCAATTCCAATTTTCTATGCTGAAAATGGAGAGCCAATCATTACACCTGAAACAATTGCTCATGTTTCTACGTTGTTCCGTAAGCATGGCTCAAATATCTGGTTCCAAAAAACAGCTAAAGAACTATTGCCTGAAGGCTTTACACACGCAGGTAGCCCGAACGGTGAATTTACAAAAGAGAATGACATTATGGATGTTTGGTTTGATTCAGGGTCATCACATCAAGGCGTGCTAGTAGAACGTGGAATGAAATATCCGGCTGATTTATATTTAGAGGGCTCTGACCAACACCGTGGCTGGTTCAACTCTTCTTTAATTACTTCTGTGGCTATTAACGGCTACGCTCCATATAAGGGACTATTAACACACGGTTTCGTACTAGATGGAGAAGGACGCAAAATGAGTAAATCATTAGGAAATGTCATTATTCCTCAAAAGGTTATGGATCAATACGGAGCTGATATTCTTCGTTTATGGGTTGCCTCTGTTGATTATACTGGTGATGTTCGTATCTCGATGGATATGTTAAAACAAGTATCTGAGGTTTATCGTAAAATTCGAAACACATTCCGTTTCTTACATGGGAATGTAGCTGATTTCGACCCAACAAAGGATCGAGTAGCCTATGCAGATCTTCGTGAAATGGATCAATACGTTTATATGCGCCTACAAGATGTTCTAAAAACAGTACATGCTGCCTATGATCGCTATGATTTTGCAGCTGTATATCATGCTGTTAATAACTTTGTTGCTGTAGAGTTATCTTCATTCTACTTAGATATTGCAAAAGATGTTGTGTACATTGAAGGCACTGACAACAAAGATCGTCGTGCAATGCAAACGGTGATTTATGATACATTAATGACGTTAGTAAAAGTAATGACACCGATTATTCCTCATACAACAGATGAGATGTGGTCTTACTTACATGCGCAAGGTGTAGTACAAGAGGTTTCTGTACAATTAACAGATTTCCCTGAAGTTGATGTACAAGAGAATTTTGAGGATTTACGTGCAAAATGGGTGAAAATTATAGACGTTCGTGACGATATTCTAAAAGCATTAGAAGAAGCTCGTAATGCAAAAACAATTGGTAAATCCCTGGAAGCGAAAGTAACGGTGTATGCTAAAGAGGATGTTGCTGCATTATTCAATGATGCAAGCATTGATTTTGCTCAGCTTTCTATTGTTTCAGCTTTTGAGGTAGCCTCTATTGATAAGGCACCTGCAGATGCGCTAGTACTTGAGCATGCATCAATTGTTGTTGAAAAGGCAACAGGAGAAAAATGTGAGCGCTGTTGGTCAATTTCTGAATCAGTTGGTGCAAACGAAGCCCATCCAACAGTTTGTGCGCGCTGTGCGGAAGTTGTAGAAAAATATTACGCTTAAAAGCAAGCTTTAATTGTGAAGAAAACGCAAGTCTCCCAAATAAGGGGCTTGCGTTTTTTTGCATGTAAATGAGTATGTATAAGGAATTGCATTCTCGCCCTTTACTGGTTGTGGCCTGTCTTTCGTGTTGAATAATAGTTGGACTAACCTAGTCTACTAGTTATGTCACTTGATGAAACATGATGATGGGCGTGAATGCACTTTTTTATTTAAATAATATTTCCTTCGTGTTGCGGTAGTCTGTTGGGGAAATGCCTACATATTTTTTAAAGGTCAGGCTGAAATAATTTGGTGTGTTAAAGCCACAGATGGAGGAGATTTTCTCAATGGTATAGTCATATTTTCTTAAAAAAGGCAATGTTTTAATGATACGTGTAAAGGCTACATAGTCGACAAAATTGCGACCAGTCTCCTTTTTAAATAATCTGCTAAAATGCGTCGCACTAAAATTTATATATTTGGCAACATCACTGATGGTAATTTGCTCATCATAATGCTCTTCAATATATAGAATGGCCTTTTGAAGCTGTTCCTGTTCTGTTAAGTCTTCATAAAACCTTGCATGTATATTCTCAACAGGTGGTTTTCTCCTTGCCTTACGAGCTTGGCTATAGGATTCCTTCACCTGCATGGGATCATGAAAGACACCTCCTATCCCCATAAATAGATGGATACAATACTCCTTTTTTAGGTCCTCAATTACCTCATGGAGAGAGGCTACACCTTCAGGCCAATGCTTAAACGAAGTAATTTCATTTGGTATACGCATTAGCAGCAGTAAATATCGTTCAAAATTTAAAAAGGAAAGAGAGGCTTTATCCGCAAATCGTTGGCGAAACATATTGGTTATAACACTATTTGCATCATGAGGAATACTTCGATTTTCATTTATATCAATATAGCCTTGAATTAAAAAAACTATATTTGGGATACAATCCTTTGATAAAAAGGAGGCAGATTGAATAATTTCCTGCTCATTTTCAATTTCTCCACGAATAAGACGTTTTAAAAAGGCTTCTCTGAATGGTGAGGTATGATCTTGTGAAATTTGCTGTGACAACTCAAGCATGGTAAGTGTGCTTGCTTGTTTTTCCTTATATGATGTATAAAGCTTTTTTACAATTCTGATAAATTTTGATTTCTGTAACGGTTTTATAAGCAATGCAGATAAATTTAATTCAATCGCTATACCAGTTGAGTAGGTAAGGTGTTCTGCAACAATAGGGACGATTAAACTATTAGGATAATTTCTTTTTAAGCGTTTTACCTTTACCCAATCAAATAAGTGATTAATATCATAGACAAAGATTGCGACACCCTTTGTATTGGGCTGATTGCAGTTAATAAAGGTATTCGGTAGATATTCTTCTAGCCAGTTGTTCATCTGTTGTTTTTCTACGGAACTTTCGATATACCAAACAATATTTAAAATGGTAACAGCTCCCTTCTGTTATAAATATACAACGATAAAAGTATTTTAACTTAAAATAGCATTTTTTTGTACTAATACAGCAATATTTTGTAACTATATTATAAACAAAATAGAATAGAATAATTGTAGTGAATAATAATTTGAAATTTCAGATAATTATTTACGTATAGAGAAAAGGGGGAGTTGACATATGGCTGAAGTAGGAAGTAGTGATTACGAGTATGTGGAAGCTGGAACAATCGATATTAAGGATCTTCCACCACTAGATGCAACAACTAACAAAATTATGAAAGATGAGTTTCTTACAGGTTTTAGCTTAACGGTATTTTATTTTATTTTAATTTTTAGTATTCCGATTATGAACTGGTTCGCTCCAGAATTTGCATTTAAGAAAATTTGGGGTGGAATGACGGTTACATGGTTTTACACAACTGTCATTATGATGGCCATGGCTTTTATTATTGCTTATGTCCATACAACATTGTACGAAAAACGCCTAAAGAAGTATGAAATAGCTAATAAGTAGGTCTGGGGGGAAATGCTGAATGATGAAAGCTCTATTGGAACCGAAAATGATTATGACCATTGCTTTAATGGGAACAATTGTCTATATTACGTATTTAACGAAAAAAAATACAACCGCATCCGATTTCTTCGTTGGGGGGCGTAGCTTCGGATGGTTTACAAATGGTTCGGCAATTGGCGGGGATTATTTAAGTGCAGCAACGTTTCTTGGGATAGCTGGACTAACCTTCCAATTGGGGTATGATGGTGCCTATTATGCATTTTGTTTCTCTATCGGTTTAACACTATTAGCTATTTTCGTAGCTGGTCCATTAAGACGTTTTGGTGCATTTACTGTTGCCGATTTTTTAGCCTATCGTTTTCATAGTAAACGAGCTCGACTAGTTGCAGTAGCAGTTGTTTTAGCAATTTCCGGTTTCTATGCTGCCCCGCAGTTATTAGGTGCTGCGCAAATTTTAAGCATGTTCTTTGGTACTTCATATGAATTTGGCATTATCTTTACATGCGTAGTAATGATTTTCTATGTTGGTATAGGTGGTATGAAAGGAACTACGATTAATCAGGCACTAGAACTTTGGATTCGTCTTGGTGCATTTGTAGTTATGCTAATTGCTGCAATGTATAGTGGGTTGCATTACGATAAGATTTTAGCAGCGATTAATTCATTTAGCGGCCCAATTACGGGAACTTCACCATATGCGCTAGATGGAAAAGATGTTAATTTTGATGGGGCGGCTTGGACTGGGACAGGCTTCTATTTCCCGACATTTTGGCAAACCATTAGTATGACGATAGGGTTAGCATTAGGAACAATTGGTCTGCCTCATATTTTACTAAGATTTTATACAAATCCAAGTGCCAAGGCAGCTCGTAAATCGGCGTTAATGGCAATTGGAATTGCCAGTACGTTTTTCTTATTAGCTGTATTTTTAGGTGTTGTAGGTCGAGCTATTTTTATCTCTGGTACAGCAAGTGGAGAAGTAATGCGTGATTTAGTGCTGGGTGGTAACAATATGGTTATTCCTACAACAGCACTTGCATTAGGCGGAAAGTGGCTTCTTGGACTTGTTATAGCGGGGGCATTTGCAGCCATATTCTCTAACTTATCAGGGCTATTCATTACAAGTTCAGGCGCACTGGCACATGATTTATATGCAACGATTATGAAAAAAGATATTACGCAAAAACAACGAGTAATCGCAGCGAAGGTTTCCATTGTTATATTAGGCATTATTTATGGCGCCTTGGGCTTACTTGTAAAGGATGCATCTATTGGTCATTTAGTAGCACTAGCCTTTACTGTTGCCGCGAGTACCTTTACACCAATATTTATTTTAGGTATTTGGTGGAGAGGTATGACAGAAAGAGGAGCGATTGCAGGTTTACTAATTGGACTTGGTGTTTCCATGTGGATGATTTTTCTACCAGGGACATTACCAAGCTTCCTGCAGTTTAAAATACCTGGAATTGTGACAGTACCAGTTGGCTTCCTTTCAGTAATCATTGTGTCTGTATTAGACCGAAGAGTACCTGCGGATGTAAATGATTTTATGAAGCGTGTGCATTCAAAAGAATCTGAAACTGTCTAATTTAAATTGGCTATATCCAATTACTTTATAAAGTAATTAGGTATAGCTTTTTTTGTTGATCTTCATTCAGCAGGCGTTTGTATAATTTCATGCTATATTAGTTATTCTGTGATGGGCTGTTATGGTAGAATAGGTTAGATGTTGAGTGAACGGAGGAATGTTTGTGTATAAGTACTATGGACTGGCCGCATTTGTCATCCTTTTAGATCAATGGACTAAATGGCTAATTGTCAAAAATATGGAGTTTGGTGAACGAATTGCAGTATGGGACCCATGGCTTGGGATATTATCTCATCGAAATAGAGGAGCAGCATGGGGAATGCTAGAGGGACAAATGTGGTTGTTTAGCATTGTTACAATAGGCGTTATTTGTGCAATCATCTATTTTTATCATAAAGAAGCAAAGGGCAAGCCAGTCTTTCAAGTAGGCTTAATGTTTTTATTAGGTGGAGCTATTGGTAATTTTATTGACCGTTTATTTAGAGGCGAAGTGGTCGATTTTGTGGATGTATTAATTCCAGTTATTAATTATGATTTCCCAATCTTTAATATTGCGGATGCAGCTTTAACAATAGCTGTTGTCATTTTAATGATTGGCTTAATTGCTGAAGATAAAAAAGAAAAGAAACAGGTGAAACAATGACGCAAGTAGCATATACAATGGAAGAACAGCAGCAGGGAGAGCGCATTGATAAGGCACTTTCAAGTGTGCAATCAGAATGGTCGCGCACACAAATTGGGAATTGGATTACAGACGGCATTGTCAAAGTAAATGGCGAGACAGTTAAGGCGAAGTATAAGGTAAAAGCAGGAGATTTGGTTGAAATTGATGTTCCAGAAGCAGAGCCATTAGATGTCATTGCTGAAAACTTAAAACTTGACATTGTTTATGAGGATGCAGACGTTCTTGTGGTGAATAAGCCTAAGGGTATGGTTGTACATCCAGCGCCTGGACATATGACGGGAACACTCGTTAATGGTTTAATGTATCACTGTAAGGATTTATCAGGCATTAATGGTGTTTTGCGCCCAGGTATTGTCCACCGCATTGATAAGGATACATCGGGATTATTAATGGTGGCTAAAAATGATGCAGCTCATGAATCATTAGTCAATCAGCTAGTCAATAAAACTGTAACACGTAAGTATACTGCCCTTATACACGGGCATATTGCACATGATAAAGGAACAATTGATGCACCGATTGGACGTGACCAGAAGGATCGTCAAAAGCAAGCAGTTGTAGATAATGGCAAACATGCCGTAACCCATTTCCAAGTCATTGAACGTTTTGGTGACTATACGCTTGTAGAATGTCGTTTAGAAACAGGACGAACTCATCAAATCCGTGTGCATATGAATTATATTGGCTATCCACTTGTGGGTGATCCAAAATATGGTCCGAAAAAGACAATAGATTTTGGAGGACAAGTTTTACATGCAGGTATTTTAGGCTTCGATCATCCTACGTCAGGTGAATATTTAGAGTTTGAAACACCACTTCCTGCTGATTATGAACAATTATTAAATGAATTAAGAAATAGGCATTGACGTTTAGTAAAAGAAGGTCTATACTAACGAAAGTGAATGAACTACAAAACAAAATATTCACCTTTAATGGCAGTCCAGAGAGGCTGAGAAGGTACATGTGATCGTGTTGCAAATAATTTGTGCTGCAAATTATTCAACATGTCTTTTAAACACGTATTCAACCCTCTCAGGCTATTCGCCTCGAGAGGTTTTTTTATGGACACATGACCAATCAACTAGTAGGGAGGAGGAAACGTATATGGCACAAAATGAGCTAATAGATGGCCCATCCATGGCAAGAGCAGTAACACGTATTGCTCATGAAATTATTGAACGCAATAAAGGGATTGATGAATGTATCTTAGTTGGCATTAAAACGCGAGGTGCTTTTCTTGCAAAACGACTTGCAGAAAGAATTGAAAAAATTGAAGGTAAACCGATTCGAACAGGGGAGCTAGATATCACCTTATATCGAGATGATTTATCGACAAAGCATGCTAACGAACAGGCACATGTTGAACAAGTTGATATTGATTATCTTGTTGTTAATCAAAAGATTATTCTTGTGGATGATGTTTTATATACTGGACGGACTGTACGCGCGGCATTAGATGCAATCATGGATTTAGGGCGACCTGCTCAAATTCAACTAGCCGTCCTTGTTGACAGAGGTCATAGAGAGCTACCAATTAGAGCCGATTATGTTGGTAAAAACGTACCAACATCTGGATCAGAGCGCATTATCGTAAATTTACAAGAAGTAGACGGAGAAGATTGCGTCATTCTTTATAAAGAAGATTAACTACAAAGTGAGGAAACATCATGTCAAATGCAGTATTAGATATTAAGGATAAACCAACAACACTTCAACTAGTGACATTAAGTTTCCAACATATGTTTGCTATGTTTGGTTCAACAATTCTAGTGCCTCAGTTGGTTGGACTTAGCCCAGCAATTGCCCTTTTAACAAGTGGAATTGCCACATTATTCTTCTTATTAATAACGAAATTCCAGGTGCCGGCATATTTAGGATCATCGTTTGCTTTCATTGCACCGATTATTATTGCCACAAAAGCGGGTGGTGTTGGTAGCGCAATGATAGGCGCAATGGCAGTCGGAATTACGTATGGTATTGTGTCTCTTATCATTTGGAAGAGCGGCTATAAATGGATCATGAAAATATTACCACCAATTGTGGTAGGGCCAGTAATCATGGTTATTGGTCTAGGGTTATCAGGGACAGCGGTTAATATGGCGATGAATGTAGATGGAGAATACAGCTTCTTACATTTCTCGGCTGCATTAGTAACATTATTTACTGCGATCATTTTCACGATTTTCTTTAAAGGAATTTTAAGTACAATGCCCATTTTAATTGGCTTAATTGTAGGCTATATTTATTCGATGATTGTCGGCATTGTTGATTACACACCAATTGCTAAAGCAAACTTCTTTGCAAGTCCAGACTTTTTAATACCAGGTGTTCATTATGACTTCGAAATTACAACAAAGCTTCTTCTAACAATGGTGCCAATCGTGATTGTAACCATTTCAGAGCATATTGGTCACCAATTAGTTCTAGGTAAAGTTGTTAATCGAGATTACATTAAAGAACCAGGCTTGCATCGTTCACTGTTAGGTGATGGACTGGGTACATTCATAAGTGCATTAATTGGTGGCCCACCGAAAACAACTTATGGTGAAAATATCGGTGTTCTTGCTATCACTCGTGTTTACAGCGTGTATGTCATTGCAGGTGCAGCAGTTGTCGCCATTTTACTGTCATTTTTCGGGCAAGCAATGGCAGTAATTGCAACGATTCCAACATCAGTACTTGGAGGCGTTTCGATCCTGCTCTTCGGTATTATTGCTGCAAGTGGGTTACGTATGCTAGTTGATAATCATATTGACTTTGGCAATAGTCGAAATTTAGTGATTGCCTCTGTTATTCTAGTCATTGGTATTGGTGGAGCGAAGTTTGTGATTTCAGAATCATTAAGTATAGAGGGTATGGCATTAGCAGCTATAATCGGTGTTTTATTAAACGCAATCCTACCTGGTAAGAAGGAAGCTGAAAAACCAATACCATACAATCAAGAAACAAATTCATAGTAGTACCTTTTAATGAATTGTCCAGAGAGGCAAAAAAAGGGAAGTTGTGGACATGCTAAAGCAGGAATAGATGCCTGCTGTGGTTTGTCACGCCTCCTTATGCCTCGTTGATGACATCAGCGGGGCTTTTTTTCAAATGAACGTCAAGTCATACATAGACGTTCATGACACACAACCTAATGGAGGTTACATGATGAAGAACTTATTATCGATGGAACATTTAACAACTGAAGAAATTAACTACATCCTAGATCGTGTGCAAGCTTTTGAAAATGGTGAAGCATCATCGTTATCTCGCACATACAACATTGCTAACTTATTTTTTGAACCAAGTACCCGGACAAAAACAAGCTTTGAAATGGCTGAGCGCAAAGTTGGCTGTACAGTTATCCCTTTTGATGCTGGTTTTTCGAGTGTTGCAAAAGGGGAAACAATGTACGATACAGTAAAAACGTTAGAGATGATTGGATTGGATGCTGTGGTCATTCGTGCAACCGAAGATGAATACTATAATGAGCTTCTAGAAGGTATTAATGTTGCCATTATTAACGCAGGAGATGGAGCGGGTCAACACCCCTCCCAATCATTACTGGATCTTTACACAATAAAAAAAGAGTTTGGTTCATTTGAAGGGTTGAATGTGACAATCGCTGGAGATATATCCCATAGTCGTGTAGCAAAATCAAATGCTACAGCGTTACAGCGCTTAGGGGCTAACGTTCATTTTCTTTGTCCAGAAGAGTGGGCAGGTGATTTCAAGGCCCATCATTCATGGGATGATTTAATCGAAATAAGTGATGTCATTATGTTACTTCGTGTACAGCATGAACGTCATAAAGTAAATAAAAGCTTCTCGAAGGAAAGCTATCACCAAGAGTATGGTTTAACAATTGAACGTGAGAAGCAAATGAAGGATACAGCAATTATCATGCATCCAGCACCCGTAAACCGTGATGTAGAAATTGCTTCTGAGCTAGTTGAATGTGAACGCTCTCGAATTTTCGAGCAAGTCCGAAATGGTGTCTATACAAGAATGGCAATCGTAGAAACGATTTTAAAGGGGAGAGAATAACATGTCAAAGATACTTCAAAATGTACAAATGTTAAATGAACAAGGTGAACTGCATAGGGTTAATATTGCCATGGCTGAAGGGAAAATTACAGCAATCGGACAAGACATAACTGTAAAAGATGCTGAAATTATTGAAGGAAATGGTTTTCTTGTTGCACCAGGCTTTGTCGATGTCCACACACATTTACGCGAGCCAGGCTTTGAGCATAAGGAAACAATTGCAACAGGTTCAGCATCAGCAGCAAAGGGTGGCTTTACAACAATTTGTGCAATGCCGAATACAAAACCGGTACCAGATTCTGTTGAAAACATGCAACTAATTAATGGACTGATTAAGGAAAGTGCTGTTATTCGAGTACTTCCATATGGCTCGCTCACAAAGGATATCTCTGGAGAGGTTCGTACAAATATTGAGCAATTAAAAGCACAAGGAGCAGTTGCATTCTCTGATGATGGTGTAGGTATTCAACTTGCTTCAACAATGTATGAGCAGATGAAGGATGCTGCTCAGCACGATATGGTTGTGGTGGCACACTGTGAGGATAACTCATTAATTTATGATGGTGTTATGCATGAGGGGAAACGAAATAAAGAGCTTGGTCTTCCCGGGATTCCGTCCATATGCGAATCTGTACAAATTGCCCGAGATGTTTTATTAGCAGAAGCAGCTGGCGCCCGCTATCACGTCTGCCACGTATCAACGAAGGAATCTGTCCGTGCAGTACGAGATGCTAAAGCAGCAGGTATTCGTGTAACTGCTGAAGTATGCCCGCACCATTTATTACTTGAAGAAATGGATATTCCATCAGATGATGCAAACTGGAAAATGAACCCTCCATTACGTGGAATAGATGATAAAGACTCACTTCACACAGCGCTGCTGGACGGTACAATCGATTGCATCGCTACAGATCATGCTCCACATACAGTAGAAGAAAAATGCTGTGGCATGGTAGGCGCACCATTTGGCATTGTTGGCTTTGAAACAGCCTTCCCACTCCTTTACACACAGTTTGTAGAAACAGGGAAATGGACGTTAAAACAGTTGATTGACTGGATGTCTGTAAAGGCAGCAAAAATTTTCGATTTACCATATGGCACATTAGAAATTGGAGCTTCAGCAGATATGATTTTACTAGATTTAAATAAAGAACAAACAATTGATGCGGAAGGCTTTGTATCAAAAGGACGCAATACACCATTCAATGGTTGGACTGCAAAGGGATGGCCAGTCCTTACAATTTTTGAAGGCAATATCGTATACCAGGAGGCAGAGTAATGAAAAAACGTTTACTTATTTTAGAAGATGGCACAGTATTTACAGGTACAGCGTTCGGTAGTGAGCGAGCTTCACAAGGTGAGGTAGTTTTTACAACAGGTATGACAGGTTATCAGGAAACTATTTCAGATCCTTCATTCTACGGACAAATCGTAACATTAACATACCCTTTAATTGGTAACTATGGAATCAACCGTGATGACTTTGAATCGATTACACCTGCTATTCGTGGATTTGTTGTTCGTGAATTAGCCAAAACTCCTTCAAACTTCCGCTGCGATCTAACAGTAGATGATTATCTGACAGCAAAAGACATTCCAGGAATTGAAGGAATCGATACTCGGAAATTAACACGCATCATTCGTAGTAAAGGATCGGTAAAGGCCATTTTAACAGCAGCGGATGAGGAAGTGAATGTGGCTGAAATCGTAGCAAAGTTACAAGCAACACCAGCGATTACACATCATGTTCGTGAAGTTTCACCAAAAGCTGCCTATCCGTCTCCAGGACGTGGTAAACGTGTTGTATTAATTGACTTTGGTATGAAGCACGGTATTCTTCGTGAATTAAATAAACGTGATTGTGATGTGTTAGTTGTACCTTATAACACACCAGCGGAGGAAATTTTAGCATGGCATCCAGATGGAATTATGTTATCAAACGGTCCAGGTAACCCAGAAGATGTGCAGGAGGGTATTGCAACAGTTCGCAATTTAATTGGTAAAGTGCCAATGTTCGGTATTTGCCTAGGTCATCAAATCTTCTCACTTGCTTGTGGTGCTCGAAGCTTTAAATTACCGTTTGGACATCGTGGAGGAAACCATCCGGTAAAAGATTTACGCACAGGCCGTACAGATTTAACATCTCAAAACCACGGATACGCAATCGATATTGAATCATTAAAAGAGACAGATTTAGAATTAACACATATCGCATTAAATGATGGTACTTGTGAAGGTGTACGTCACAAGAAGTATCCAATCTTCACAGTCCAATATCATCCAGAAGCATCACCAGGTCCAGAAGATTCAAACCACTTATTTGATGAGTTTATTGAAATGATGGAAGTAGAAGCAGGGAAGGGGAAACAACATGCCTAAACGTACAGATATTGAAACAATTTTAGTAATCGGATCAGGTCCAATCGTGATCGGACAAGCAGCAGAATTTGACTATGCAGGAACACAAGCTTGTCTATCTTTAAAAGAAGAAGGCTATCGCGTTATTTTAATTAACTCAAACCCTGCAACAATCATGACGGATACAGAAATTGCAGACAAGGTTTATATTGAGCCAATTACTCTTGAGTTTGTATCTCGTATTTTGCGTAAAGAGCGTCCAGATGCCATCCTACCAACTCTTGGGGGGCAAACAGGCTTAAATATGGCGATTGAATTAGATAAATCAGGAATTTTAGATGAGCTTAATATTGAGATTCTTGGGACAAAATTAGAAGCAATTCATAAAGCAGAAGACCGTGATTTATTCCGTAATTTAATGTATGAGCTAGGTGCTCCAGTGCCTGAATCAGATATTATCCATAACTTAGATGAAGCGAAAAACTTTGTTGCAAAGATTGGTTATCCAGTTATCGTTCGACCTGCATTTACACTAGGTGGTACAGGCGGTGGTATTTGCTACAATGATCAAGATTTAGAGGAAATCGTGACATCTGGGCTTAAATATTCTCCAGTTACACAATGTTTACTAGAAAAATCAATCGCTGGCTATAAAGAGATTGAATATGAAGTAATGCGTGATGCGGCTGACAATGCCATTGTAGTATGTAACATGGAAAACGTTGACCCAGTAGGTATTCATACAGGGGATTCTATTGTAGTAGCACCAACACAAACACTGTCAGATCGAGAAAATCAAATGCTACGTAATATTTCCCTAGATATTATCCGTGCACTGAAAATTGAAGGTGGCTGTAACGTTCAATTAGCTCTTGATCCATATAGCTTTAATTACTATGTAATCGAGGTTAACCCTCGTGTATCACGTTCATCAGCGTTAGCATCTAAAGCAACAGGCTACCCAATTGCCAAGCTAGCAGCAAAAATTGCAGTCGGCTTAACATTAGATGAAATTAAAAACCCTGTAACAGGTTCAACGTATGCTTGCTTCGAGCCAGCATTAGATTATATTGTGGCAAAAATCCCACGCTGGCCATTCGATAAATTCGAATCAGCAAAACGTAATCTTGGTACACAAATGAAAGCAACTGGCGAGGTTATGGCACTAGGGCGAACATTTGAGGAAGCGATGCTTAAAGCAGTTCGTTCACTTGAAACAGGTCAAGTACACTTAGAGTTAAAGCATGCTGAGGAAAACTCCGATTCTTGGATTGAAAAACGTATCCGCAAAGCTGGAGACGAGCGTCTATTCTTCATCGGTGAGGCATTACGTCGCGGTGTAACAATTGAGCAAATTCATGAGTGGTCTGCAATTGATTTATTCTTCTTAAATAAATTCAAAAACATTGTGGATATGGAACAAACACTTGTTGACCATAAAAACGATAAAGATGTGTTACGTACAGCAAAACGTCTAGGCTTTGCAGATAAGAAAATTGCAGAGCTTTGGGAAACTACACCTGAGGAAGTATATGCATATCGTAAAGAATATGGTATTATCCCGGTCTATAAAATGGTTGATACATGTGCAGCAGAGTTTGAATCTGAAACTCCTTACTTCTATGGCACATATGAGGAAGAAAACGAATCAATTAAATCAGATAAGCCATCTGTTGTTGTCCTTGGGTCAGGTCCAATTCGTATTGGTCAAGGGGTAGAATTTGACTACGCGACAGTACACTCAGTTTGGGCAATTCAAGAAGCTGGCTATGAGGCAATTATTATTAACTCAAATCCAGAAACTGTATCCACGGACTTCTCGATTTCAGATAAATTATACTTTGAGCCATTAACAATCGAAGATGTAATGCATATTATTGACTTAGAACAGCCAATTGGTGTGGTTGTACAATTTGGCGGACAGACAGCCATTAATCTTGCGGATAAATTAGCGGCAAATGGTGTGAAAATTTTAGGTACAACACTTGAAGATATTGATCGTGCAGAAAATAGAGATAAATTCGAGCAAGCCTTACATGAATTAGATATTCCACAGCCACAAGGTGAAACAGCTATCTCAACAGAGGAAGCACTTGCTATCGGTGGACGTCTTGGCTTCCCGGTGTTAGTTCGCCCTTCGTATGTACTAGGTGGACGTGCGATGGAAATCGTCTACAACGAAGAAGAGCTACAACACTATATGGAAAATGCGGTTGAAGCATCTCCAGACCATCCAGTATTAGTGGACCGTTATTTAACTGGTCAAGAAATTGAAGTAGATGCCATTTGTGACGGGGAAAATGTGTTGATCCCAGGTATTATGGAGCATATCGAGCGTGCAGGTGTTCACTCTGGTGACTCTATCTCTGTATATCCACCACAAAAATTAACACAGGCACAAAAGGATACATTAGTGGACTATACAACACGCCTTGCAAAAGGTCTTGGCATCATAGGTTTAATGAACATTCAATATGTTATTTCACAAGGTGAAGTATTTGTAATCGAGGTGAACCCACGTTCTTCTCGTACAGTACCGTTCTTAAGTAAAATTACAAACATTCCGATGGCAAATATTGCAACGAAAGCGATTCTTGGTAAATCAATCGTAGAACAAGGCTACCCAACAGGCTTAGCACCAGAGCAAAAAGGTGTCTTCGTTAAAGTGCCAGTATTCTCATTTGCTAAATTACGCCGTGTTGACATTACATTAGGACCTGAAATGAAATCAACAGGTGAAGTAATGGGGAAAGATGCAACATTAGAAAAAGCCCTTTATAAAGGCTTGGTTGCAGCAGGAATGGAAATTCGCACAGAAGGTACAGTATTATTTACTGTGTCTGATAAAGATAAAGAGGAAGCGATTGCCCTTGCAAAACGTTTCTCAACAGTAGGCTATCGTATTGTGGCTACAGAAGGTACTGCTAAAGCATTTGAAGCAGCAGGAGTCCGCACAGATATCGTTGGAAAAATCGGTGCAAAGGGCCAAACATTAATCGATTTAATTCAAAATGGTGAAGCTCAACTTGTAGTGAATACACTTACAAAGGGCAAGCAACCAGCTCGTGATGGTTTCCGAATCCGTCGTGAATCTGTCGAAAATGGTGTCCCATGTTTAACATCATTAGATACAGCAGAAGCAATGCTACGTGTTATTGAATCAATGACATTTACAGCAGAACAAATGCCAAAAGCGGAGGTAGTACACTAATATGATACGTCAAGAGAAAATGACGGTCGTCTCTCAAAAACAAATAGCGACAAACATTTTCGAATTGACACTTCATGGTGAACTGGTTCAGGATATGACTCCTGGCCAGTTTGTCCATGTAAAGGTGTCAGATTCATTGGAGCCGCTTTTACGTCGACCAATTAGTATTGCAAACATAGACAAAGACAACAACGAATTTACAATGATTTATCGAGCAGAAGGTCGCGGAACAAAGGTTTTAGCGACGAATCGTGAAGGTCAGCTTGTAAATGTATTAGGACCGATCGGAAATGGATTCCCCGTAGACGCAGTAAAAGAGGGAGGGACAGCTCTTTTAGTTGGAGGAGGAATTGGCGTACCACCATTACATGAGCTTGCGAAGCAATTAAATGCGCGAGGTGTGAAAACAATTCATGTGTTAGGCTTTCAAACAGAGGATGTATGCTTTTATGAGGAAGAATTCAGCGCACTTGGTGAAACACATTATGTAACGGTGGACGGCTCTAAGGGCACAAAGGGCTTTGTCACGAATGTATTAGCGTCACGAGCACCTGAGTTTGATGTCTTTTATTCCTGTGGTCCATTACCAATGTTAAAAGCACTTGAAGGCTTTTACCCCGAAAAAGAGGGCTATCTATCATTTGAAGAGCGTATGGGCTGCGGTATCGGCGCTTGCTTTGCATGTGTATGTAAAACAACAGACCAAGTAGCAAAAGACTATGTTAAGGTATGCTCTGATGGTCCAGTTTTCCCGAAAGGAACGGTGGCATTATGAGTCGGCTATCAATACAATTACCAGGTTTAGAGTTAAAAAATCCAATAATGCCAGCATCAGGCTGCTTCGGATTTGGTCGTGAATATGCTCAACTTTACGATTTATCAAAGCTTGGCGCTATAATGATTAAAGCAACAACTGTAGAAACACGACCAGGCAACCCTACACCACGTGTAGCAGAAACTGCAGCAGGAATGCTAAATGCTATAGGCCTACAAAACCCTGGCATTGACAAAGTCATGAATGAGGAATTAAAGTTTCTAGAGGACTATGATGTGCCAATTATTGCAAATGTAGCTGGTACAGAGACAGCGGATTATGTAGAAGTTGCGCAACGTATCTCCTCCGCGACCAATGTAAAAGCATTAGAACTTAACATTTCTTGTCCAAACGTAAAATGTGGGGGTATTCAATTTGGTACTGATCCTGCAACAGCACGTGAACTGGTGGAAGCTGTTAAAGCTGTGTCTGAAGTGCCTGTTTACGTAAAATTATCTCCAAATGTAACAAGTATTGTAGACATTGCCCAAGCTGTTGAAGCGGGTGGAGCAGACGGTATTACTATGATTAATACGTTAATTGGAATGCGTCTGGATGAACGTACTGGAAAGCCGGTAATTGCCAATGGTACAGGTGGTTTATCCGGTCCTGCTGTAAAACCAGTAGCAATTCGGATGGTCTATGAGGTCTATAAGGCTGTCAATATTCCGATTATTGGAATGGGTGGTGTAACAGAGGCACAGGACGTTATTGACTTTATGTCGGCTGGTGCATCTGCAGTTGCAGTTGGGACAGCAAACTTTGTCGATCATTTCGTATGCCCGACTATTATTGATGAATTACCAACAAAGCTTGACAAATTAGGGGTAGAGCATATTTCAGAGATTATCGGAAGGAGCCATCGTTGATGAATACCCAACCTATATTAGCACTAGATTTTCCCGGAGAAAAAGAAGTATTCGATTTTCTAAAACAGTTCAACGAAACTCTTTTCGTGAAAATTGGTATGGAATTATATATGCAGGAAGGGCCAGATATTGTTCGGAAAGTAAAGGATTTAGGCCATGATATCTTCCTTGATTTAAAATTACATGATATCCCGAATACAGTTGGCTCAGCCATGAAGGGCCTAGCAAAATTAGGGGTTGATTTAGTCAATGTCCATGCAGCAGGCGGACGTCCAATGATGGAGGCTGCGCTGGAAGGACTTGAAGCAGGAACACCTGCAGGTAAAGGTCGTCCTGCATTAATTGCAGTTACACAATTAACATCAACAACTGAGGAACAAATGCAAGCGGAACAAAGAATTGCTCTATCTTTACAGGAGTCTGTCTTGCACTATGCAAGTCTCACAAAACAGGCTGGTTTACAAGGTGTCGTTTGCTCAGTACACGAGGCTAAAATGATAGCAGAGGTATGTGGGAATGATTTTCTTCGTGTGACACCTGGTATTCGTTTAGCAGGTGGCGATGCACACGATCAAAAGCGCATTGCCACACCAGATGGAGCAAAACGTGATGGCTCATCACTAATTGTCGTTGGACGAGCTGTAACAGGTGCACAAGATCCAGTAGCAGCATATAAAATTGTAAGTGAATTATGGGAGGCATAACTATGACATTACAAAATGAAATCGCACACGCAATGTTAAAAGTAGGAGCAGTGGAACTAAATCCTACAGAGCTATTTACATGGGCATCAGGCATTCAATCGCCAATTTACTGCGATACACGTCTAACAATCTCAGATCCTGTTATTCGTAAACAATTAGCAAACGGCTTGGCATCACTTATTAAAGAAAACTTTGGCGCAACAGAAATCGTTGCAGGTACAGCAACAGCAGGTATTCCTCATGCGGCTTGGGTAAGTGATATTCTAGATTTACCAATGGTTTATGTACGTTCGAAAGCAAAAGAGCACGGGCGTGGTAATCAAATCGAAGGAAAATACGCAGCGGGTCAAAAAGTAGTTGTAGTAGAAGATATTGTTTCTACGGGTGGTTCATCTATTACAGCGGTTGAAGCTTTACGAGCAGCAGGCTGTGAAGTGTTGGGCGTGGTTTGCGTCTACACGTACAATCTTCCACGTGCTGAACAAGCATTTGATCAAGCTGGTATTCAATATGTATCATTAACAAACTTTGATTATTTAATAGAAGCAGCTAACGAATCAGGTGCTATTCAGGAAGTAGATATCCCATTTCTTAAGGAATGGCATGGAAAATTAAAGGCTGGAGCACTTTAATCTTCAAAGAAACTTTTAAAAGCGACTGTCGATATTTTTATCGACCGTCGTTTTTTTTTGCTAAATCAGCAGAAGGGATATAAAAATAAGCCAAATAAAATAACAAGAAGTATGTAACAACCCACTGTTTACTTGCTTAAAGTAAATTATTTTTCTGCTGTAATATAAATCGCTTCGTTTTATTAATGTGTTATCAGAAAAAATTATTTACAAAAATTGAAAACTGAAAAATTGAAAATGTACTAATTCGTCAAAAAAATAACTAAAGTAATCTGGAATACTAAATAAAAGTAAATTATGTAAGAGTAGGTAATAATATATTACATAGCATTTTATTATATTTTAATAATAAAAAAATAATACTTTATGCAGGTGAAGTGAAAAATGAGCAAATATTCATTTGATAGAAATAAAAATATTTTAATGAAAATTGGAATAGTTGTATGGTTTATTTTGTATATAAGATAATAAGAATTAAAAAAAATTGCTTGATTAAATGGTTTATTTCTAGATAAAATAGCATTACGTCCAATTATCAGAATATTACATCAGTAGAATTTTTGACTTGGTATTAATTTTTTTGGTAATTAATCTAGCAAAATATATCAGAATTTTCGAATTTTGAAATTGGTGATTTTTTGTCGAAAAATGATACTAAAATAGATTTTTTTGTCTGCTAGCTGAATATTTATTTTGGATTGTTAGCAAGACTTTTATTAACAGTACAAAGGTGGGATAGTAGATGAGTTTAATGTTAGAGGTGAAAAATCTTAAAACAGGTTTTGATATAGATGGTGAGATATATCATGCTGTAGATGATGTTTCATTTTCAGTTAAATCCGGTCAGATTCTTGGAATAGTAGGAGAATCGGGATGTGGTAAAAGTGTGATGTCTCTTTCAATTATGCAGCTTCTTCCAAAGGGAATTGGAAAAATCACTAGTGGTCAAATACGATTTCATGGAAAAAATATTGAACATCAAACAAACGATGAGATGAATAAAATTCGTGGAAAAGATATTAGTATGATCTTTCAAGAACCGATGACATCCTTAAATCCAGTATTTACAATTGGTTCACAAATCGAAGAAATTATGTTGAACCATAGCAAAATGTCAAAAGCTGAAGTTAGAAGCAAAGCGATTGACTTGTTAAAGCAGGTTGGTATTCCAAGAGCAGAAAAAATCGTGGATGAATATCCTCATCAATTGTCAGGTGGGATGAGACAAAGAGTAATGATTGCCATCGCCATTGCATGTCAGCCTAGACTTTTAATCGCTGATGAACCAACGACTGCTCTGGATGTAACCGTACAAGCCCAAATACTTGAATTACTGAAAAGTATTCAAGAGAAAAATAAGATGTCTATTGTGCTCATTACACACGACCTTGGAGTAGTTGCAGAAATGTGTGATGAGGTAATAATTATGTACGCAGGGAAAATTGTTGAAAGGACAAATGTCGATACTCTATTTTACAATCCCAAACATCCTTATACAAAATTATTAATGGCATCCATTCCAAGAATAGATGTTGAAGTAAATGAGTTATCCACTATTAAAGGAATTGTCCCTTCTTTAAAAAATATGCCTCAAGTTGGCTGCCGATTTGTAGATAGATGTCCATCGGCAATGTCTGAATGTAGTAAGATTACACCACAACTTGCCTTTATAGGTGACCAGCATGAAGTATCTTGTTTACTTTATGAGGGGTGTAGTACTAGAAAGGGTGTGAGCTGACAGTATGAATCAAACAATAAAACAAGAAAATTTATTAGAAATCATTGATTTAAAAACATATTACCCCATCAAAGGTGGCTTATTAAGACATACTGTAGGCTATGTTAAAGCCGTTGATACGATTTCTTTTTCCATTAAAAATGGTGAGACATTGGGATTAGTTGGTGAATCGGGCTGCGGAAAATCCACAACCGGTCGTACTATTTTAAGGTTATTGGATGCAACAGATGGGAAAATTATTTTTAATGGTAAAAATATAACAAATTTGCGAGGGAAATCATTAAGGGAAATACGGAAAGATATCCAAATGGTATTCCAAGATCCATATGCCTCATTAAACCCCATGCAAATGGTGGGTAGTATTATAGCTGAACCTATAATGAACTACCATAATAGATCGCTTAAATCGTTAAAAAATGAAGTGATAGAACTCTTACGTAAAGTAGGATTACCAGAAGATGCTTATTACAAGTATGCTCATGAATTTTCAGGCGGTCAACGTCAACGAATAGGTATTGCTAGAGCACTAGCGCTCCGGCCAAAACTAATTATAGCAGATGAGCCTGTTTCAGCATTAGATGTGTCTGTGCAATCCCAAGTCCTGAATCTATTAAAAGAGCTACAAAATGAGTTTGATTTAACGTTTTTATTTATTGCACATGATTTAAGTGTTGTTAAGCATATGAGTGACCGTATTGGTGTGATGTATTTAGGAAATATCGTGGAAATTGCAGACAAAGAACACATTTATGATGAACCATTACATCCTTACACACAGGCGTTAATCTCTGCTATTCCAGTTCCTGATCCAAGGAAGAAGAGCAATCGGATTGTGTTGGAGGGGGATATTCCAAGTCCGGCTAATCCTCCAAAAGGGTGCCCGTTCCATCCACGTTGCCCAAAGGCAATGACAACGTGTTCATTATCAAAACCAGCCTTAAAGGAGGTGAAGTCTGGGCATAGTGTTGCATGCCATTTATATTAAAAAATCACTATAGGAATTAAATAATGACAAAATAAAATTCACGGGGGGAAAAAAATGAAAAAATCAGCATTATGGTCATTCCTGCTACTACTCGTTATGGCTTTATTTTTAGCAGCATGTAATAGTGACACATCGACACAAGAAAAAGAGGGGGGCAAAGAGAAAGACAATTCTCCAACAACCTCTGAAGCAAAAAAAGGAGGAGTCGTTACATTTGGTACGGATCAGGCTCCTGAGGGAGTATTTGATCCTGCATATGCAGGAAGTGTTGTAGATGGTTATATTCAAAATTTTACAATGGAAGGTATTTATGATGTAAATGATGAGTTAGAATATATCCCTAACCTAGCAACTTGGGAAATTAGTGAGGATAAATTAACGTATACGTTTAGCTTTAAGAAAGGTGTAAAGTGGCATAATGGTGAGGAGTTAACCGTTGATGACTGGGTATATGCATTAGAAACATTAGCAACACCAGAATATGAAGGGCCTCGTTTTAATTATGCTGAAGATATTAAAGGGGCAAAGGCTAAAAAAGAAGGAAAAGCCGATAAAATCGAAGGCATTGAAATCGTTGATCCATACACAGTAAAAATTACTTTTGAAAAAGTAAAGATTAATAACTTAGAAAATCTTTGGAATTATCCAATGCCAAAGAAACATTATAAGGGTATTGCTATTAAAGATTTAGAGGAATCAAAGCAGGTTCGTGAAAATCCCGTAGGCTTAGGGCCATTTAAAGTGAAAAAAGTAGTAGATGGCGAGTATTCTGAATTAGAGCGTTTTGATGATTACTGGAAGGGCAAACCACAGCTAGATGGTGTGATTGTTAAAGTCATAGATCCATCTTTAGCAACAGGTGCGTTCCAAAACGGAGAAGTTGACATTATGAATATAAGACCACAATCTGTTAAAGAATTATCAGCATTAAATAATGTACGCATTGAAGAAACTACGGGGGTTACTTATTCTTATATAGGTCTTCGTTTTGGTCATCGTGATAAAGCTACACTTACAAATGTAGCAGATTTTGATAAGTTTAAATCAAAAGAATTACGTCAGGCACTATTATATGCGATTAATCGTCCAGCAATGATCGATGCTTTCTTAGAAGGAAAAGCTGAAGTGGCGAACACTGTAATTCCACGGGCATTCTGGGTTGCTGCAGAGGAATCTGAACTGAATGATTATAAATACAATCAAGAAAAGGCGAAAGAACTGCTGAAGGCTGCAGGATATGAAGATAAAGATGGTGATGGATTTGTGGAAGATCCAAATGGAAAACCATTTAAAATTTCATTTGGTCATTATGCTGGTCCTGCTGCATTTGAGGGGCGAGCTCAAGCCATTATTCAATCGTGGAATGATATCGGCGTAAAAACAGAAATGGCTACAGGTACTTTAATAGAATTTAATTTATATAATGATATGAAAGATAATGATGATGCTGCATTAGAAGCATTCTTTGGTTCTTGGAGTACTGGCTCTGACCCAGATCCATCTGGTTTATGGGGGAATCATGCAGAATGGAATTATGGTCGTTGGGTAGACGAACAAAATCAAAAGTTATTAGATAAAGGCTTAAGTGAAGAGGCATTCGATAAAGATAAACGTATGAAAACATATGTTAAATGGCAAAAGTATTTCAATGAAGAGGTACCAGCACTTCCATTATGGGAAAACTTAGATTTATATGGTATTAATAACCGATTACAAGGTGTTCATATCAATGCAGTTGGTTTCCAGACGGATGTTTATAAGTGGAATATAAAGGAATAAAAATAGAGGATCAATCCTGCTAAATAGGTCTCCCTCTGTAGGGGGACCTATTTAGTAAATTTATAGATAAGGAGACGCTCACATGCTTCAATATACACTTCGCAGATTACTGGGCATGATCCCATTGTTACTCCTTATTTCGTTGGTGGTGTTCTTTTTAGCAAAAATGATGCCAGGTGATCCGTTTGGTGGAGAAATTGATCCATCTAATACGAATCCACAATACATCGAAGAAATGAGAGAAAAATTAGGCTATAATGATCCAATTATCACTCAATACGGTAGATGGATCACTAATTTTATACAAGGGGATTTTGGAAAATCAACGGTTTATAAAAAGCCAGCTGCAGAGATTATTGCCCAGCGTATACCTAATACCATATTTTTGGCAGTAATATCATTATTCTTCACTTACATTTTTGCTTTTATTATGGGGATGTATGCTGGACGAAAACCTTATACACTTGGGGATAATTTGATTGCGACCTATAATTACTTAGCTTTAGCGATACCGTCGTTTGTTGCAGGGATAGTTGCTATTTACTTTTTCTCCTTTAAGCTCGGCTGGTTCCCTTTCAGTGGCTCTGTAGGAGTAGGCGTAATGGAAGGAACCTTCACTTACTATATCAGTAGACTACATCATGTTTTATTACCTGCATTAATATTAGGATTGATGGGAACGGCATCCTATACACAATTTTTACGCAATGACATTATTGAAAATAGTCGAAAAGATTTTGTAAGGACTGCAAGAGCAAAAGGGACAAAGGAATCGAAAATATATAATAAACATATTTTACGAAATTCGATCATTCCAATTATCACGTATCTTGGTTTTGATATTGCGACCTTAATTAGTGGGGCAGTCATAACAGAAACGATCTTTACTTATCCAGGCATAGGTGCACTATTCTTAGAATCCGTTGGAAGAAGAGATTATGCAGTCATGATGTCGATTACTATGTTACTTTCGTTTTTAACACTGTTTGGGAATTTAGTAGCGGATTTATTATATGGTGTGGTTGATCCGCGTATTAGACTAGATTAAGGAGGGGGAAATCATGACATTGGTAACTAATCAAGAAGTATTATCTCCAAAAACACCAAAAAAAAGCCCCTCACCATGGGTGATAGCAAGACGAAAGTTTGTTAAAAATAAATTAGCCATGATTAGTCTGCTCTTTTTGTTGCTAGTTATTATTCTATCGCTATTGGCACCCTATATTACGACAAAAGATATTGTGCGTGTAGATCTTACAAATATTAGTCTACCACCATCGAGTGAGCATTGGCTGGGAACAGATACAAATGGACGTGATGTTTTCACAAGAATGCTTTACGCTGGAAGATCCTCTTTAACAGTTGGATTGGGCTGTATGATTATTATTGTGCTAATCGGTACAACTGTAGGGGCGATTTCAGGATATTTTGGAGGAAAGATTGAGCAGCTATTAATGCGATTTACAGATTTCGTATTAATGTTTCCATTTTTAGTATTTTGTATTGTGTTAAATACACTTCTAACTGGGAAAATATCTGGATTATGGACATTAATCATTGTTATCTCGATTTTAACTTGGGGAAGCGTTGCAAGGATCGTACGCAGTAGAATTCTCGCTGAAAAAGAAAATGAATATATACTAGCTGCTCAATCAATTGGCTGTAAGTCCACTAAAATTATTGTAAAGCATTTACTACCCAATGTTGCTTCCACGATTATTGTACAGGCAACATTATTGATGGCGGTGACTATTGTAGCGGAATCCAGTTTAAGCTTTTTAGGAATGGGTGTACCTGCTGACACACCTAGCTGGGGAAATATGTTATTTGAGGCTAGAAACTCAGATGTGTTAAAGAACAAGCTATGGATGTGGGTGCCACCTGCTACAGCTATTACGCTAGTCATCTTATCCATAAACTTTATCGGTGAAGGCTTAAAAGATGCTTTAAATCCTAAATCAAGAAGGTAGTAGCTTGCTAGTGACATTATGAATAAAAAATAGGACACCTTTAAAAGTATCAAGATTACTTTTAAAGGTGTCAAAAATTTCAATATACAAAATCCATCCAATAGAGTTTTCTACTGGATGGATGTATAAGTCATTATCGATTAGCAACCCAAGTTTTCACTAAATCAGCTGTACCATAGACATAGTGTTGATCACCGACCTCATGGTATGTTGCACTATCGTCCACCTCCGTATGCTTGTACGGAATACGTTGACGACGCTTTTCTGACATTGGGTCAGGAAGTGGGATAGCTGATAATAAAGATTTTGTATACGGATGAACAGGATTATTATAAATATCGTCCGCTTTACCGATTTCCATAATTTTACCACGGTACATAACAGCGATACGGTCACTGATGTATTTAACCATGGATAAGTCATGGGCAATAAATAGATATGTTAATCCACGCTCTTTTTGAAGCTGCTTTAGCAGGTTAACCACTTGCGCTTGAATGGATACGTCAAGTGCTGAGATAGGCTCATCCGCAATGATGAATTTTGGATCTAAGCTTAGAGCACGAGCAATCCCAATACGTTGACGCTGTCCACCTGAGAATTCATGTGCATATCGGTTGGCGTGCTCTTTGTTTAAGCCAACTGCCTCAAGTAGTTGGTTTACTTTTTCACGGCGTTCTTTTTTATCCTTATAAAGACCGTGAATATCAAAGCCTTCACTAATGATTTCTCCAGCTGTCATACGAGGGTTTAATGAAGCGTATGGATCTTGGAAAATCATTTGCATTTGACGATTGAATTTCTTTAAGTCATTTTTAGATTTTTTCCCATGAACGTTCTCACCATCGAAAATAATTTCCCCATCTGTAATGTCGTACAGGCGAATAATGGAACGACCAGTTGTTGATTTACCACAACCTGATTCTCCAACAAGACCAAGTGTTTCACCTTCGTATACATCGAAGCTAATACCATCGACAGCTTTAATAGGGTTACTTGCTGAGCCGAAATGCTGCTTTAAATTTTTGATTTCAAGAATTTTTTTTGTACCGACTTTAGTCATGTTGTTGTGCCTCCTTTGCTAAATACCCTTCAATTCGTTTAGCAACAGCTTCTGGAAGTGGTATTTTTGGTGCGTCTGGATGCAGCAGCCAAGTTTTTGCAAAGTGTGTTTCGCTTACCTGGAACATTGGAGGTTCTTGCTCATAGTCAATAGCCATTGCAAATTCATTACGAGCAGCAAACGCATCTCCCTTTGGAGGGTTCGTAAGATCTGGCGGTGAACCAGGAATCGTACGTAATAGCTCGTCTGTGCTGTTATCTAAGTCTGGCATTGATCCGAGAAGTCCCCATGTATAAGGATGCTTAGGATTATAGAAAATATCATTGACAGTACCATATTCCACGATTTGACCAGCGTACATTACAGCAACACGGTCAGCGATGTTGGCAACAACACCTAAATCATGCGTAATGAAAATGATAGATGTTTTCGAATTTTTTTGTATTTCTTTCATAAGCTCTAAAATTTGCGCTTGAATTGTAACGTCTAGGGCTGTTGTTGGCTCATCGGCAATTAATAGCTTTGGATCAGCTGCAAGAGCGATAGCAATAACAACACGCTGACGCATACCACCTGAAAACTCATGTGGATATTGGTTATAGCGTTTCTCAGGGAAGGGAATACCTACCTGTGTTAAAAGCTCAATTGCACGTTTTTTTGCATCTGCTTTAGATACTTTTTTATGTTGTAAAATTACTTCAGTTATTTGACGTCCGACCTTCATGGTTGGATTTAAACTTGTCATAGGGTCTTGGAAAATCATTGCAATTTCATTTCCGCGTACTTTTGACATTTCTTTATCACTTAAAGGAACTAAATCACGGCCATTAAATAAAATCTGTCCTGACTCATAAATACCAGGTGGCTGTGGAATTAATTTCATTAACGCGTTACTCGTAACACTTTTACCAGAACCTGATTCACCAACTATAGCGAGTGTTTCACCTTCCTTTAAATCAAAGTTAACACCACGTACAGCATGGACAAGTCCTGCATAGGTTTTAAAGTTTATTCGTAAATCTTTTACTTCTAGAATTGTTTTATTCATTTCGGCCACCTCCTTATTTACGTAGTTTTGGATCTAATGCATCACGTAAGCCGTCACCAACTGCGTTAAACGCAAAGATTGTTAGTGAAATAAATACTGCAGGGAATATTAAACGCCAAGGAGCATTGGTAATCGCTCCGTTACCATCAGAAGCCATTGTTCCCCAAGAGGCTTGTGGAGCAGGAACCCCAAGTCCTAGATAACTAAGGAAAGACTCTGTAAAAATTGCATGTGGTACCGTTAATGTCATTGTTACTAAAATTGCACCAAGTGCATTTGGCACTAAATGTTTTAAAATTAAATGTCCTGTTTGTGCACCTAGAGTTCGAGCGGCTAAAACATACTCTTGATTTTTAATAGATAATACCTCACCGCGAACAATACGGGCCATATTAATCCATCCTGTAATCGATAATGCGATAATCATTGGTATAATACCTGGTTTTAATACTACTAAAAGTACGATAACAACTAGTAGGTAAGGTACAGCTGTTAAAACATCGGCAATACGCATCATAATATTGTCAACACGACCGCCTGCTAAACCAGAAATACTTCCCCATAATACGCCGATGATCAAGTCAATAACTGCAGCAGTTATTCCGATGAGTAAAGAGATACGAGCGCCAGCCCATATTCGAACGAAAATATCTCGACCTAAATCATCTGTACCAAACCAATATTCTGAAGATGGTGGGGCGTTATAAACACCTAATTGATCACTATAGTGGTATTGTGAAAACATTGGCACAAATGTAGCCATCAAAACAATAATGATTAAAGCAATTAAACCAAAAATCGCCATTTTATTATGGGAAAAACGAATAAATACTTCCTTCCAAAAGGAGATAGATTTATCTGCTAATTTATCAGTTGCTTCATGATTTCCGCCAACAATTTTAAACTTATCTTTCTCAATTTGTTGCTGTGTCATTACTTTTTCGCTCCTTTCAGCTTAATTCGCGGATCAATCACGCTATATAAAATATCTACGATGAATACCGCAAATAAAAGAATGATTGCGTAGAACACCGTTGTTCCCATAACAACTGTATAGTCACGGTTTGTAATACTCTGTACAAAGTGTTTACCTAAACCTGGGACCGCAAAAATTTGCTCTACAATGAAGCTACCTGTAACAACCCCAGCAGTTAATGGACCTAAATAAGTAATGACTGGTAAAAGGGCGTTACGTAAAGTATGGCGGAAGACAACTGTCCATTTGCCTATCCCTTTTGCACGAGCCATTTTTACGTAATCACTATTATTTTGTTCAAGCATACTTGAACGTGTTAGTTTTGCGATAAAGCCCATATGCGAAAATGCAATAGCTAAGGCTGGTAACAAACTATAACTAAAGCCTTTCCATCCACTAATCGGGAATAACTCAAGCTTGTATGCCAGGAAATACTGCATAAGCCCAGCTAATATAAAGGATGGAACGGAAATTCCGAGCACCGCAAAGGTCGTTGCCAAATAATCTGGCCATCTATTATGATAAAGCGCTGCCACTACACCGATTAATACACCAAATCCAATAGCTAGCAGCATAGCCTCAATCCCTAAAGTTAAAGATACTGGGAAGCCTTCTGCAATCATATCATTCGTTGAACGCGCTTTATATTTCATAGATTCACCGAAATTAAAAGTGGCCGCATCGATTAAATAATCTTTGTACTGAATATACCAAGGGTTATTTAATCCATACGTTTCGTTTAACTTTTCCTCTATTTGAGGAGGGAAATTACGTTCAGATGCAAATGGATTACCAGGAGCAAGACGCAATAGGAAAAACGTAGCCGTTACGATGACGAAAAGCGCGAGAAGTATATACATCAGCCTTTTCAAAATATATTTAATCACATAAAACTCCTCCTTCTACTTGTCAATTATCTGACAAATAAGTGCTTTCGTATTTTAAAAAGAGCTGACTCGCGCCGCAAGGGCTACGAGGCAGCTCTCAGCTTAGAGCTTAAAAAGAAATGGTTAACAAAATTATTTCATCTTTACATCTTTAAGGTGGATATCACCTGTTGGATTTGGATTTAAGTTTTCAATACCATCTTTAACTACTGATAAATTCGTGTAGTAGTAAATAGGTGCGACTGGGAATTCTGTCATACCAATTGCTTCTGCTTGTTTTAAATACTCAAGACGTTTAGCTTCATCTACTTCAGCAACTGCTTTATCTAGTAATTCTTTATATTGAGCATTTTCCCATCCTGTTTGGTTGTTACCGTTTTTAGCCGTATCGAACATTTCAAGGAATGTATATGCATCTAGATAGTCAGCTACCCAGCCCATACGACCAATTTGATAGTCACCCGTTTTTAATTTGTCAATATAAACTTGCCATTCTGAGTTATCTAACTCAGATGAAATACCAAGTTTTTTACTCCATTCTTCTTGAATGTATTGAGCAATTGCTGCATGTCCTTCAGAAGTATTATAAGAAATGTTAACTTTAATATCTTTAGGGTCTTTAATACCAAGCTCTTTCATTCCAGCTTCAAGTGCAGCTTTTGCTCCATCAACATCATTATCTTTGAAGTAACCACGGTCTTCTGTAAAGTTAGGAATTGCTGGAGGAACCATACCTGTAGCTGGTTTTTGTTCACCTTTAGTTACGTTGTCAATTAATGTTTGACGATCGATTGCTAGTGTAAGCGCTTTACGAATATTTGCATTAGACATAATTTTGTCTTTTGTATTGAATTTATACCAATAAATACTTGCTTCGTCCTTGATTTTTAAAGAACCATCTTTTTTGAATTCATCAATAACATTAAGATCTACTGTTTGGAATGGTTTACCAATGTAGTCAAGAGAGCCAGATNNCTTTTTCAATCATAGCAATATTGACAGTATCAACATCAACATTTGCTGCATCCCAATAATCTTCATTTTTTGTAAGAACGATAGAATCACTATGTTTCCATTCGCTTAATTTATAAGGACCATTTGTTACGTAATTTTCACCAGCGTCTGCGTACCATTCTTCATTAGCCTCAGTCGCTTTTGGGTTAATTGGTAAATAAGTTTTAAAGCCTGTTAATTCTAGGAAATATGGAGTTGGGTTTTCTAAAGTTACGACTAAAGTTTTGTCATCTTCAGCTTTAATACCAACGCCATCAGCAGAACCACCATTGTGGTAATCTTTAGCACCTTTAATTGGGTAGAAAATAGAAGCATACGCAGAAAGATTTTCTGGATTTAACGCCCATTTCCAAGCATATTCAAAGTCACCTGCTACAACTGGATCACCGTTTGACCATTTTGCATCACGTAATTTGAACGTATAAGTCTTTTTATCAGGGCTGATATCCCAATCCTCAGCTATACCTGGAGTAGGCTTACCATCAGCGTCTGAAACAGTTAGACCCTCAAAAACGTTTATTAAGATTGCACTAGATGTAGTATCTTCTGCAAGTCCTGGGTGTAAAGACGGTGGTTCTGAAGGTATTGCTAGGTTAAGCTCTTTAGTTTTTGAACCAGAATCTTTTTTACCGTCTGAAGATGAAGAATTATCAGACTTATCTCCACCGAAGCCACATGCAGCAAGAACTAATGAAAATACTGCAAGGACTGTTAGTAATAAAAACTTTTTGTTTTTAATCATGTAAATCCCCCTTATACAATTTTAAGCCTTCTTTGAAGCTCCTATTTAATATACCAAAAAAATCATTGTGCACAAAATAAAAAAGATTCAAATTTATATAGTATTATCTGACATCTAATAGAATAATAAATTTTTTCGATTTATCACATTACTAAACTAAAGTGTTTAATTGATAATAATTTGATATTTTTATCTTTTGAATATCAAAAATAAAACAAAAATAAAAAAATGACATACTATACCGAAAATTCCTATTCTTTTGATAATATTATTAATATTTGAAAAATGATTCGAAAGTCATAGGGTTGATTCATTAAGAGAATTGTATGGTTATGTAGAAAATCTTTGCAAAACTAAGTGATTTAGTTTCGTATTCAGGTAATTTTTTGTAATTTCCTATGTCGAAACATGAATATTTTTATCTATTAATGATATACAAGAATCTTGTTTTGTATTTATCTAAGATTTTATGTTTTGATGCTAAAAAAAGAAGAAGTAATGTAAATGAATGAAATAATGTGCCTTTTTTAAGAAATAATTGTATTGAATGGGAAGTGATTTTAATAAGAGAAGTTTTCTTGAAATAATTTAAGACATGTTTGAATATGCAGTGATGTATGTAAAAAAGACAAAAATCATCATTCATCCACATATTCGATTTTGCATCTTTTGAATGGTAAAAATAACTATATCCAACGCGATTTTAAACAGTTGTTTTATGGAGAAGTTCATTTGTCTTACATGGAAGGAAAGTGCCTGCATATAGTTATTATAACAATCCAGATTAAAGTCTAAGAGCCAGGTGATTGACGGCAAACTATGTGGTTTTTGACGAATTTTGTAGAATGAAAAACGAGAAGGAAAGGGTTTAATGATAAAAAAAGCAGTGCATTTTTTCGTTTTTAAATGCACTGCTACCATGTTTAAAGTTTAAATTGGCTAATTTTTGATTGCAGATCCACTGATTTTTCACTTAAATCAGCAGCGACTTGGTTTATTTGTTGCATTGTAACAGCTTGTTCTTTACTAGATTCTGCAACAATTTGTGTATGGGCTGCGCTAGCAGAGGCACCATTTGCAATCTCCGTGACAGATGCAGCTACTTGTTCTGCACTAGCTGATATTTCCTCAGAAGTAGCAGAAATATCTTCAATTTGATCGGTCATGGTATGAATAGCTTCCACGATGGCTTCAAAAGCTGTCCCAGCCTGGCCAATCATTTGTACACCATCCGCTACAGATTGTAGACCACTCTCAACAGCCTTCTCTACATTTTGCGTATCTCCTTGAATTTCTTGCGTTAAATAGACAATTTTATTAGCAGATTGCTTAGATTCTTCAGCTAATTTGCGCACCTCATCCGCTACTACGGCAAAACCTTTACCGTGCTCACCTGCGCGTGCTGCTTCAATTGCGGCATTTAGTGCTAATAAATTAGTTTGTTCAGTGATAGCTGTAATGACTGTAGTGATATGACTAATTTCTACAGATTGTTTGCTTAATTTCTGAACAAGATTATTAATTACCTGTGTGGAGTCATAGATGATATTCATTTGTTGTTGAGCCTCATACGCCGTGGTACTACCATTATTGGCTAATTCTGTTGTTTCGACTGCGTTTTGATGTAGTTGTTGGGTTGCTTCTGCTATACGCTGAACCCCTATAGCTGTTTCATCCATAGCATGTGCACTTTCATTTGCAGCAATGGTAGAAGCAGAAGCCGCGTTTGCAGTTTCAGTTATACTTCTTGTTACCTCATCTGCTGAAGCAGAAATTTCCTCTGTAGAGGCGGAAAGCTCTTCAGCGGAGGCTGTTAAGTGTTCTGTGTTGCCTTGTATATGAGTTAATAAGCTTCGTAAGCTGTTTTTCATTGTGTTAAAGGCGGTAGAAAGCTGACCAATCTCATCTTTAGACTGATGGCTAATATCTTCATGATATAATTCACCATTTGCAATGTTATTGGCAGCGATAACTGTTAATTTTAAAGGCTTTGAAATGGTACGCTGCACATAAAGCATTAGGAATATCCCAATAACTAATCCTAGAGCGATGGCAATAATCGAGATTGTTTGTGAATTGGTTACGGCCTTTTTGGACTCCTTCGTTACAAGATCAAGCTGGTTCTTTTGGTAGCTTACAATCTTTTCAGATACTTCTAGTAATCCTTTATTTGCTTGTTCAACCTCACTATTAACTTTTTGTAAAGCCTCATCAAGTTTTCCTGCAGTATGAAGGACAAGAGCTTCATCCGCTGCTTTATTAAAAGCTTCATTATATGTATTGAGGTCCTTAGCGTAAGTGTCCATTTCGGATGAATCGGATATTTGCATTATTTCATCTACATGCTCATCTAGCATTCCAGCATATTTCGAGAAATTTTCCTGATTAGTTGCTTTATCTTCAATAAATATTGCGCGAATAAAAAGGCCTTGCATCGCTAGTTCAAATTGAATATTATCCGCTAACTCTACTAGGGCGACACGATTTTCAAGTGCATTTTCAACCTTTTTTTCAATGTTGGTAAACTGAAAAAACATGATTAACAAAGAAATAATTAAGGTGAGGATGATTGTGAAAAAACCAAAACTTAGTTTTCTGCCTACAGTCATAGAGATACGCCCTTTCCAAAATACAAATATAATTTTTTTTATACTTAAATTTAGCCTTTTAGAAAGATGGAAGTCAATAACGCATCACATAAACAGTACAGATTATTCATGAGTTTTTTTGACACTATTATAATAAGGAACATTTGCTGTAAAAAAAGAGTAGAAGAAAGAAAAATTTAATACAGCTATAGTAAGGATTACGTGGAAATTAAAATAAAAAAGGAATAAGATATTTCACATATCCTATTCCCTCTCTATTCTGTGCTGAAATACAATTTGGTCGTAGTAATTTGGGATACTATGGTCAAAGTTTTGCACATATAACTTTAACTTCGTCCTAGTAAACAGTTTTTCTATTAAGCGAAATAACTTATAAAGATCATCCTATATTCCAACACCAAGTTTATGATTGCTTTTTTAACTGTAAAATAACAGCTTCATCAGGATCAATGTATAGAGTTTTTTGTTCAAAGTAAATAACAAATCCAGGCTTAGCTCCATTTGGCTTTTTTACCTGACGGATTTCTGTGTAATCTACTGGAACAGAAGAGGACTCCCTTGCTTTCGAAAAATAGGCAGCCAGTGTTGCTGCTTCACGAAGAGTAGTTTCGTCCGGTTCACTCATATGGATAACAACATGGGAACCAGGAATATCTTTCGTATGGAGCCAAATATCTGTGCGTTTAGCAATTTTAAATGTCAGCATATCGTTTTGTTTATTATTTTTACCAACAGATATGGGGACGCCTGTAGAAGATACATAACGCTCTGGTTCCGGCTTAGCTTGTTTTTTCTTTTTTCGAGCATGACGTAATTTTAAATAACCTTGTTCTGCTAACTCCTCGCGAATTTCTTCAATATCACTCGGCGCTGCTTGTTGAACCTGCTGTGAGAGCATTTCAAAATACGCAATCTCGTCCTTCGTTTTTTCGAGCTGCTCCTGAACCATAATAAGTGCATTCTTTGCCTTTGTATATTTTGTATAGTAGCTTTGAGCATTTTCAATGGGGGTCTTACGTTCGCTGACTGGGATAGTGATTTCGTCTCCCGTTTCACTATAGTAGTTCATGACAGTGACTTCTTTTACACCTTTTTCAAACGCATATATATTTGCCATTAGTAGTTCACCAAATAATTGAAACTGGTCGAGCCTTGAAGCATGTTCATAGTCTTTATTAAGTTTTTTAATTTTTAATGTTAGCTTATCAATTTCATTTTGTAGCCATCGCTCTAAATCACCAGCCTGTTGTTTAACACGATCTCTCTCAGCGCGTGCAAAAAATACACGATCAAGTAGCTCATGAACATTTGAATAGTTGGTAACATCTCCTTGTAAATGTGTTAAAGCGATTGGGGAGTAGTAAGTTTTATTATTTGCTACTACATACATTGGTTGTGTGCCACCATGTTGAAAGGAAGCAATAAAATTTTGAAAGCAATCAACCTTATCTTTTGTATCCTTTAATCGGAACAGTAATTCCTCAGCATGTAACGGTGAGAAGCCCATAAACTGAGAAACTATATCCTTAGCAGATTTTGTTTCTGAGAAAAAATCTCCAAGCTGTTCTTTCGTTACGGTAAGTGGGTGCCATTTATTTTGTGCGGGAGGAGCAATGTAAGGCTGACCAGGTAACACTGTACGGAAACTATTTACAGAAGGTGGCAAATGCTTTAAGCTATCGACTATTTTTTCCTGCTCCTTATCAATTAATAATAAATTACTGTGACGCCCCATAATTTCAGCGTGGAGCTCCCTTATAATTGGGTCGCCAATTTCATTTTTGCTTTCAATTTCTACTATTATAATGCGGTCAAAATCATGCTGTTTAATTGAAGAAATAAAACCACCGTCCAAGTGTTTTCGTAACAGCATACAAAACATTGGAGGTTCTGCTGGATTTTCAATGGATTGCTCCGTAAGATGAACACGCGCATAAGAAGGATGAATTGAAAAAAGTAATTTATGATTACTTCCATTTGCACGGATGTGAAGGACAACCTCCTGAGCGTTTGGTTGATGTATTTTAGTAATCCGACCTGTGACTAATTGTTGTAGATCGGCTGTCATTGAGTAAGTAAATAAGCCATCAAATGCCATATGATTTCCTCTTTCCAACGATAAAAGCATCCTTGATACTTTCGTATTTGTTGTATTTTCATAATGCAGTAGTGCCTTATGTTTCATTAAGGTAGCACAAATGCACTTTTCTAATGTTTATCATAGCATTTTTTAGGAGAATATTAAAATATAGCTTCAGAAGTGGTAGAATTAGCTTTTGCTCTATCTTTATTTAGTGTGTGTGAGCATCAGCGGATGTTACGAAAGGTTGTTAGCCTAAAACCTCCGCATCCTGCGAAAATAGCTAACTGACCTATCTCGGTAAAAACGCCTACGTCCCTGTGACATTATCGAAATACCGACGTCATGTTTGCCTAGCCAAAATCTGTATGCATTGTTGATATGTAGCGACAGCAAAGCGAAACTACAATTACGCCAAGGCGAAATTGCTCTAATTTTTTACGGAGAGACATCATAAATGGCAGAGCTTATGTTATAATAATTCCAGTATGCAAAGAAAGGTGTGACGAACCTTGGTGCGTAGTATGACTGGTTTTGGCAGAGGTGTCACAACAACAAGGGACTTTCAATTAACCGTAGAAATGCGCTCGGTCAACCATCGTTTTTTAGAAATTCATGCAAAATTTCCGAAAGAATGGCTTGAAGCAGAAATTTTTGCAAAGAAACTAATTTCACAAGCTTTGTCACGCGGCAAAATAGATGTGATGGTTTATGTGAAGGATTTAGAAAATGTCGAGCAATCTATTGAGATTAATTGGTCATTAATTGAAGCGTATCGTAAGGCAAAAGAGGAATTAGCAAAAAAAGTACCACTAGAAGAAAAATGGACGATGCAAGAGCTACTATCACTTGAACAAGCACTTGTCCAAGAAAAACAGCAGCTTACACCTGAGGATTTACTAAGAGCTGTGAAAATGGCGGTTACGCAAGCAATTGAGCAACTAATTCAAATGCGTGAGCGTGAGGGGCAAGAGCTACATGATGTTGTCGTACAATATAAACAGCAGCTAACGGAACAGGTGAACCAGATTCGATCATTCTCCTCACTAGCTGTAGAAAAATATCGTACTCGATTATTGGAGCGAATTACAGAAATAGCTGATGGTGCGTTGTTAGAGGATCGCTTACTTGCAGAAGTAGCGATATTTGCTGAACGTGTGGACATTACTGAAGAATTGGACCGATTAGATAGTCATTTTAACCAACTGGAGGAGACGTTATTAGAAACGATTTCTGTAGGGCGTAAATTAGACTTTTTAATGCAGGAAATTCATCGTGAAATTAATACGATTGGCTCCAAAAATCAATCTACAGAGGCGGCAGTAGCGGTAGTTCAAGCGAAGACAATTTTAGAAAAGATGCGTGAGCAGGTTCAAAATATTGAATAACCTATTGCATCTGTTATAAATTAAGGGAGATATAGAGAATAAATGATAAAAGAACGTGGATTATTAATTGTTCTGTCTGGCCCATCTGGTGTAGGTAAAGGGACAGTGCGAAAAGAATTATTTTCTCAGCCGAATACGAACTATGAGTATTCCATCTCGATGACAACACGAAATCCTCGCGAAGGTGAAGTAGATGGTGTAGACTATTTTTTCAAGACGCGTGTAGAATTTGAAGCGCTAATTGAACAGGGTGGCTTATTAGAGCACGCAGAATTTGTTGGTAACTATTATGGCACACCACTAGCCTATGTGAACGAAACACTGGATGCAGGTCGTGATGTGTTTTTAGAAATCGAAGTGCAGGGTGCAGCACAAATTCGTAAAAAAGCACCAGATGCCTTATTTATTTTCTTAGCCCCTCCAAGTTTAACGGAATTAAAAGATCGTTTAGTTGGACGTGGGACAGAAACAGAGGATATCATTGCGAAACGCATTGCTACTGCAAGTGAAGAACTTGAAATGATGAGCTTGTATGACTATGTTGTGGAGAATGATGAAGTGACGAATGCCTGTGATCGTATTAATGCGATTATAAAAGCTGAGCATTGTCGTAGAGAACGTGTGGAAAAAAGATATTTGTCAATGTTGAGAGGAGAATAAACCCATGTTATACCCATCAGTAGATGCATTAAAAAAAGAGATTGATTCAAAGTATTCATTAGTAAGTCTAGCATCAAAACGTGCTCGTCAAATGCAGGAAGAACAAGATACAGAACGCTTACACAAGTATGTTTCCCATAAATATGTAGGAAAAGCACTTGAAGAAGTAGCGGCAGGTGTACTTACAAAGGTATCACAGGATGAGTCAACTGTGTACGAAGACGAAATCTAACATGGATGTAAAATAGCTTTTGCCCCATTAATGTTAAAGTCTTGCAGTGGATTTTTGATTATACAGAATGCCGAAAGCTCCCGAGGAATGATCCTTTGGGAGCTTATCCTTTGAAAGGACGATATTATGCATGAATAAAAATATTTTACTTTGTGTTTCAGGTGGTATAGCGGTTTATAAGGCTGTTGCTCTTGTTAGCAAACTTTCGCAGGCAGGGGCGAATGTAAAAGTCATCATGACAGCATCCGCAAGACAATTTGTAAATCCATTGAGCTTTCAAGTGATGTCCAAAAATGATGTCTTTTTCGATACGTTTGATGAAAAGGATTCTAGCGTTATTGCCCATATCGATTTGGCGGATTGGGCAGATTTAGTGTTAGTTGCTCCTGCGACAGCCAATATCATAGGAAAACTGGCAAATGGCATTGCTGATGATATGGTAACAACAACCCTGTTAGCCACTACTGCACCCGTTTGGATTGCACCAGCTATGAATGTGCATATGTATGATCATCCAGCGGTTAAACGGAATTTGGCGCAGCTTGCATCTGATGGCTATCAATTTATTGAGCCTTCAGAAGGATTTTTAGCATGTGGGTATGTCGGGAAGGGACGCTTAGAGGAACCGGAAAAAATAACAGCGATTGTCCAAGAATATTTTTCGGAAACAACAAAGAGACTTTCCGGAAAAATTGTAGTTATTACAGCGGGCGCATTTTATATGCCTGTGGACGAACAACATATAATCAGTGCGTATGCTAACGGTAGAATTGGTCAAGCGATTGCCCAAGAGGCCAAGGTACTTGGAGCAACAATAATCCTTTTAGATGAAGACGATGCGAACGTGCATAAACTTTTGGCAAAACTTGAGGATTATAAAAAACAATATCCGCAGGCTATTTTCATCCATGCGGCAAATATTCCTGCAATCGAAGGTGCGCCAACATTATCAATCGAAGGAACAGTTGCAGTAACCTTTGGACAAAGGGTTATTGGTGAACCTATGTTAACCATTACTTCTGATAAATGGATTGATTTTAGTGATGAAGCACAAATAAACGGGCAACCTTTTGATACATCGAATGCTGAGCTTTTTGCGAAGGCGTTTTGGGCATTTCTTATTCAAGGTGAGGAGCAATGAGCTATTTAATTGCAGAGGTTATAGTGGATGTTTCAACATATCATGTCGATCGTCCATTTGATTATAAAGTGCCGGTAGAATGGTCAAATGTTATTGAAATGGGTTGTCGTGTAAAAGTACCGTTTGGGCCAAGAAATGTCCTAGGCTTTGTAGTTGGATTAAAAAGCGAAACAGAGGTACCACAAAATAAAATAAAGGCCATTACACAAATATTAGATATAGAGCCCGTGCTAACAGAAGAAATGCTATTGATGGCGAAGTGGTTAAAAAACGAAACAATATGCTATGAAATTGATGCCTTACAGGTCATGCTTCCATCTGCACTGCGAGCAAAATATGAGAAAATTATTACACTGCAAGAGGAAAATGATGCTTTGCCAGATGAGGCTAAAGCCATTTTTGGTAAGCGACAACAAGCTAATTTTAAAGAATTCGAGCGTGCTGAATTACTTCCATTATTAAAGCAGCTTATAACTAATAAAATCGTAAAAATTGAAAATGTTGTAAAGCAGCAAGGAAATGTGAAAGAAATAAGGATGGTTAAAATTTCACATAATCAGCAAGATATAGACAGGGCAATGGAAGGTGCAGCGAGAGCAGCCAAACAGCGCCAGCTAATTGAGTGGATGGGCAAACATCTTGGAGAGGTCCTTTTGCCACAGAAAATCTATGAGGAAACTGGTATATCTTCCGCAGTACTTCAGTCAGTTATCGAAAAAGGAGCAGCCCATTTTATACATGAAGAGGTATATCGGGACCCCTTCACGAGGGAGGTTTCTCGTACTCAATCATTACAGCTGACGGATGAACAGCATATTGCACTAGAGGCAATTACTACATCGATGGAAGAACAGACAGCGAAAACTTTTTTACTACACGGTATCACAGGAAGTGGTAAAACTGAAGTATATCTACAAGCGATACAAAAGGTCTTAGATGATGGTAAGGAAGCCATTATGCTGGTGCCTGAAATTTCATTAACACCACAAATGACAGAGCGTTTTCGTAGTCGCTTTGGTGAACTGGTTGCTGTTATGCATAGTGGACTATCAGTTGGAGAGAAGTATGATGAATGGCGTAAAATTCAACAGGGAAAGGTGAGCGTTGTTGTAGGAGCTCGTTCAGCTATCTTTGCGCCTTTTACAAATATTGGTTTAATTATTTTAGATGAGGAGCATGAATCTACGTATAAGCAAGAAGATTCACCGAGATATCATGCACGAGATGTAGCAATTTGGCGAAGTGAATTTCATAAATGTCCTGTTATTTTAGGAAGTGCAACGCCTGCATTGGAATCATTCGCTAGGGCTAAAAAGGGTGTTTATAACTTACTTACATTAAAGCAGCGTGCTCTGCATCAAGCGTTACCAACTGTTTATATTGCTGATATGCGAGAGGAGCTTCAAAAAGGAAATCGTTCTATGTTTTCTGAGCAGCTTGTTGAGGCAATGCGTATAAGGCTAGAGAAGCAAGAGCAAATGGTGTTGTTTTTAAATCGCCGAGGCTATTCCTCATTTGTGCTTTGTCGTGATTGTGGTACGGTTGTGCAATGTCCAAACTGTGACATTTCGCTTACATATCATCGGACAACTGAGAAATTAAAATGTCATTATTGTGGGTATGAGGAGCGTGTTCCACAAATTTGCCCACAATGTCAAAGTGAGCATATTCGCTACTTTGGCACAGGCACTCAAAAAGTGGAGGAAGAAATTTATAAGCTTTTTCCGGAGGCGAGGGTGCTTCGGATGGATGTGGACACAACAAAGCAAAAAGGTGCGCATGAACAAATTCTACAGGCATTTGGAGAAGAACAGGCAGATATTTTGCTAGGCACACAAATGATTGCGAAAGGGCTTGATTTTCCTAATATTACACTAGTAGGCGTGTTGAGTGCTGATACATCATTACATCTTCCCGATTATCGTGCAGCGGAGCGAACATTTCAGTTATTAACACAGGTAAGTGGTAGGGCTGGAAGACATAACAAGCATGGAGAGGTTATTATACAAACGTATACCCCAGAGCATTATGCTATTGAGCTGGCAAAAATACAGGATTACGAGCCATTTTATGAACGAGAAATGTTTTTACGTCGTCGTTCAAGCTATCCACCTTATTTTTTTGTTGCGCTTGTTCAAATCTCTCATGAGGATGTTATGATGGCAGCGGAGTATGCTGGACGTGCGGCAGATTGGCTAAGAGAAAATTTATCTAATCAAGTTGCTATTATTGGTCCAACAACTGCAAGTATTAGTCGTCTCCAAAATAGATATCGCTATCAATGTTTGATAAAATATAAAATTGAACCAAATCTGATTGCTGTCTTGCAGCGCCTTCTTGCAATGTATCGAGCAGAATGGATAAAACAGGGGATATTAATGACGGTGGATTTAGATCCGTCAACAATCTAATTATAATTAAAAGAATTATTGATTGATTTTTTTAAAATATTGACTTTACAGAGTAGCAAGGTCTGAAATAGTAGAAATGAGGAAACAGAAAATGGCTATAAAAAAAGTTGTAGAACATCCAGCAAAGGTCTTATCTACGCCATGCGCTGAGGTAACAGAAATAAATGAAGACATAATTACGCTGTTGGATGATTTATATGACACAATGGTTGAATATGATGGGGTCGGGATTGCAGCACCTCAAATAAATGTTGGCTTGCGTGTTGCAATTGTTGAGCTTGGTGAGGAACGAGATATATTAGAGATGATTAACCCAACTGTTATCGAAACAGATGGTGCAGAAATAGATATTGAGGGCTGCTTAAGCTTTCCGGGGTTATACGGTGAGGTTGAGCGACCTGACTACGTGAAAATCGAAGCATGTGATCGTGAAGGACGCGTTTATGAGTTAGAAGCGGGAGGCTTTGATGCTCGAGCGATTTTACATGAAATTGATCATTTAGATGGCGTACTATTCGATTCAAAAATCAAACGCATTGTCACAGAGGACGAACTTGAGGCAATGTACGCAGAAGAGGAGGAATAATATGACATCAATAATTTTTATGGGAACACCAGATTTCTCTGCTCCAATTTTGCGTATGCTACACCATGAAGGCTATGATATCAAAGCAGTTGTTACACAGCCAGATCGTCCAGTTGGCCGAAAGCGTGTTCTTACGCCGCCACCTGTAAAGGCTGCTGCTATAGAATTAGGCTTACCCGTTATACAGCCTGAAAAGCTACGGGGTTCTGAGGAATTAGAGCAAATCCTTGATTTACAGCCTGACCTAGTTATAACAGCCGCATTTGGACAAATATTGCCGAAAGCATTACTTGATGCACCCAAGCTTGGATGTATTAACGTTCATGCATCACTTTTACCCAAATATCGTGGAGGTGCACCGATTCATCAGGCGGTTATTGATGGTGAAAAAGAGACAGGTGTAACAATCATGTATATGGCTGAAAAGCTTGATGCAGGTGATATTATATCTCAGAAGGCTATCCCAATCGAAGAGGATGACCATACAGGTGGTCTATTTGATAAGCTCAGTGTAGTAGGCAGAGAATTATTAAAAGATACACTTCCTTCTATTATTAATAGAACAAATAGTCGAACGGTACAGGATGAAGCACAGGTAACCTTTGCAAGTAATATTTCACGTGAACAAGAGCGTATCGATTGGACAAAGGATGCTGCAACTTTATACAATCAGGTGCGTGGACTTCATCCATGGCCAGTAGCCTATACAACCTTTGAAGATGAAAACTTTAAGATTTGGTGGGCTAAGGTTGGCAACACAAAGCATGATGCTCGTCCTGGTACAGTCGTTGCCATTTCAAAGGATTATTTTGAAGTTGCGGCTGGAAATGGCACAACACTTGCACTATATGATGTTCAACCAGCTGGTAAAAAACGTATGATAGCTGAAGAATACTTGCGTGGTACAGGTTCTAAATTACAGATTGGGGACCAATTTAAATGAGTAAAAAAAGCGTAGTCATTTGGGATGGAAATGTGCGTGATGCTGCACTTTCTATTCTTTTAGCAATAGATAAAAATCAAGCCTATAGTAATTTACTTTTAAGTGAAACGATCAAGCGACATAAAATTGAGGCGAAGGATCGTGCCCTTTTAACAGAAATTACGTATGGTACCCTACAATATAAAATGACACTTGATTATTATTTAGAGCCCTTTATTCGTGGCTCTGTGGATCTTTGGGTGCGTTGGCTTTTACGATTATCCCTATACCAAATACATTATTTAACGCGTATTCCGCCACATGCAGCGGTGAATGAGGCTGTAGAAATTGCCAAGCGTCGAGGTCACCAAGGTATTGCCTCAATGGTTAATGGTATTTTACGATCTATTTTACGTCAGGGTGTAGCTTCTACTGATGAAATTAAAGATCCAATTGAGCGCCTTGCTATTGAAACAAGTCATCCAGAGTGGTTAGTGCAACGCTTTGTTGATAACTATGGTATGGAAGTAGCGACTGAGATGTTACAGGAAAATAATGTACCACCAGTACAGACTGTCCGCGTTAATACAACAAAAGTAAATGTCGAGGAAGCGATTACCAGCTTAGAAGCGGAAGGCTTAACGGCTAAAAAAAGCGATATGATGCCAGAATGCTTACATGTAACAAATGGTCAGCCTGCTCGAACAAAAGCATTCCAAGAAGGGCTGATTACGATTCAGGATGAAAGCTCGATGATTCCAGCAAATGTCCTACATCCAAATCCCGGTATGCGTGTGTTAGATATGTGTGCCGCACCAGGTGGGAAAACAACACATTTAGCAGAAATCATGAATAATGAGGGGTCGATTTTAGCGACCGATCTTCATCCTCATAAATTAGATTTAATCGACCATAATACAGATCGTCTGGGTATTAATATAGTAGAAACTGCGCCTATTGATGGCCGTAAAGCACCAGATTTTCTACAGCCAGAATCCTTTGATGCTATTTTAGTCGATGCTCCTTGTAGTGGTCTAGGTGTTATGCGTCGTAAACCAGATATTAAATATACAAAGCGTGAAGAAGATTTAGAAAACCTTCAAAAAATACAATTGGCATTGCTTGATGCTGCAACAAAAGTATTGAAAATAGAAGGGAAACTTGTGTACAGTACTTGTACAGTCGATAAAAAAGAAAATGAGGGCACTGTAAATGCCTTTTTAACTGCGCATCCTGAGATGGAAGCGATACAACTAGAATCTTTACCAACAAAATTAGCGAAAAAGCAAGCAAATGGCATGCTTCAAGTCTTTCCACAAGACTTTGGCAGTGACGGTTTCTTCGTCGCCGCCTTTCGTAAAAAAGGAGGATCCAACTAATGGTGGATCAAGAGAAATTTAATGAACGTATCAACGATTTAGTTGACGAAGCAGAAGAAAAGCCTGTTCGACGCGCAAAAAAAGAAAAGCCTAATTTAAAGGAATCTGTCTATTCTTTACAACCAGAGCAGTTAGAAGAGTGGTTAAAGGAAAATGGTGAAAAACCATTTCGTGCAGCACAAATCTTTGACTGGTTATACAATAAACGTGTAAAGACGTTTGCTGAAATGTCTAACCTTTCAAAGGGATTACGAGAAAAGCTCGAAGCAAGCTTTGCTTTAACGACATTGTCAACCATTGTTCAGCAAGAATCCAAAGATGGTACCATTAAATTTTTATTTCAATTACAGGACGGCTATTCTATTGAAACGGTATTAATGCGTCATGATTATGGTAACTCTGTTTGTGTGACAACACAGGTGGGATGCCGAATTGGCTGTACGTTCTGTGCCTCTACTTTAGGAGGCTTAAAGCGCCATTTATTAGCAGGAGAAATCGTGGAGCAAGTTGTTAAGGTTCAGCAAACATTAGATGAAGTGGGGGAACGTGTCTCACATATCGTTATTATGGGAATTGGAGAACCTTTCGATAATTATGATGCGATGATGAGCTTCTTAAAAGTCATTAACCATGAAAAAGGTTTAAATATTGGAGCGCGTCATATTACTGTTTCGACTTCGGGTATCGTACCGAGAATTTACCAATTTGCTGATGAACAGCTTCAAATTAACTTTGCTGTGTCTCTGCACGCACCGAACCAAGAGGCACGCCAAAAATTAATGCCAATCGCACGTGCCTATAAATTGGATGAATTAATGGAGGCTGTTCGTTACTATACAAAAAAAACTGGCCGACGTGTGAGTTTTGAGTATGGTTTAATGTCAGGTGAAAATGATTCAGTAGAAATTGCAGAAGAATTATCTGCATTAATTAAAGGAATTAAGTGCCATGTCAACTTAATTCCAGTAAACTACGTACCAGAGCGTGATTATGTGCGTACATCTCGTAGTCAAATTTTTGCTTTTGAAAAAACATTAAAGAAAAATGGCATTAACGTAACAATCCGCCGTGAGCAAGGCTCTGATATTGCTGCTGCGTGTGGTCAATTACGTGCGCAAGAGAGATCTGAAGAGACGAGGTGACCAGTGTTGAAATACACAGTCGAAAGTGATATTGGGTTAAAACGAGCAATTAATGAAGACCGTGCTGCATTTTTTAAACGTCCAGATGGACTTGCACTAGCACTCGTAGCGGATGGCATGGGCGGTCATAATGCTGGCGATGTTGCGAGTGATATGGCAATGAAACAAATGGAACAAGTTTTTTTACAGGCAGAAGCACATCATTTTGCATCTACGACATCAAAAGAAGAGTGGTTATTACAAACAGTCAAGCAACTGAATAAAAATATCTATGACTATTCTTTATCACATGAAGACTGTAAAGGAATGGGCACGACGTTTATTGCAGTGTTAATTGAAGACAATCATTGCTTCATTGCACATGTTGGTGATAGCCGGGTGTATTATTTCTTTGATGATGGTGCACAACAAATAACAAGAGATCATTCTTATGTAAATGTTTTGGTTGAAAATGGTGAGATTAGTGAAGAGGAAGCATTAACACATCCGAAAAAAAATTTCATCTTAAGAGCTGTAGGCACAGAAGAAACGATTAAACCAGACTTTTATGAAGTGGATTTAGCATCAGAATCGTATTTACTCATTTGCTCTGATGGTTTAAGCAATAAATTAACAGTGTATGAAATGGCGTCTATTATTACGTATCCGGATTCCATAGAAGAAAAGGGAAGAAAACTTGTGGAATTAGCAAATGCAAGTGGGGGGGAAGACAACATCTCCCTCGTGCTGCTCACAAGGCAAGATGAGGAGGTGTAAGTATGCTTGTAGGAAAACGAATTAGTGACCGCTATAAAATTATTGAACTCATTGGTGGCGGGGGTATGTCTAATGTCTATTTGGCACATGACATGATCTTAAATCGTGATGTAGCGATAAAAATATTACGCTATGATTTCACAAATGAGGATGAATTACATCGACGTTTTCAACGTGAGGCACTTTCTGCTACAAGCCTTACACATCCCAATATTGTTAGTATTTATGATGTAGGCGATGATGGAGATCTACATTATATTGTCATGGAGTATGTTCAAGGAAAAACATTAAAGCAGTACATACAGGAATATGCACCAATTTCTCCTGCTAGAAGTGTGCATATTATGAAGCAGTTGACGTCTGCAATTACTAATGCCCATGAAAATCACATTATTCATCGTGACATTAAGCCTCAAAATATTTTAATGGATGCTGAAGGAAATGTGAAAGTCACTGATTTTGGTATAGCAATGACGTTAAGTGCAACATCCTTTACGCAAACAAATTCTGTGCTTGGTACTGTTCACTATTTATCACCAGAGCAGGCTCGTGGTGGTACAGCTACAAACAAATCAGATATATATGCACTTGGTATTGTATTATATGAATTATTGACTGGAGAATTACCTTTTTCAGGTGAGTCGGCAGTGTCGATTGCCTTGAAACATTTACAAGCTGAGACACCATCTGTTCGCGCATTTGATGCTACGATACCACAGAGTCTTGAAAATGTTGTGCTAAAAGCTACAGCAAAGGATGCTGCTCATCGTTATTCGACAGTAGAAGAAATGCAGGAAGATTTAGAAACAGTGTTATCGCCTAATCGTATAAATGAGCCTAAATTTGCTATTCCATTTGATAATGATGCCACTAAGGCTATTCCTATTATAAAGGACCAAGCGCTACGAAATAACGAGGATTTAACGAAAACTAGAGCCATTGAACCGATTACACAATCCAAACCGAAACAAGACCCTAAAAAGACAATTGACAAGGTAACGCCTACTAAGAAAAAGAAAAAATGGCCGAAATATGTTGCTGGTTTATTCATCACAGTAATCGTGGTGTTCCTATACTTTTTATTTGCTACGGAGCTTTTTAGCCCGAAAAAGATACCTGTACCTAGTGTGAGTGGTTTAACTGTTGAGGAAGCAGAAAAGAGATTAGAAGCAGATGGCTTTGTTGTAGGTGAGATAAAATCACGTAATGATGAGGAAGTTGAAAAGGATAAAGTGATTGAAACAGACCCGGCAGAAAAGGCAGAGCGTGTAAAAGGAACAAAAGTAGATATAATCGTCAGTCTTGGAGAAGAAATGACAAAGCTTGATAATTATGAAGGGCGACCATTTAGCCAAGTGGAAGCATTACTCAAGGACACATTTGCGGATATAAAATCTGAAGAAGTTTATTCACAAGAGCAGGCTGGCACCATTATTGGTCAGGAGCCAACAGAAGGTACTGAAGTAATCGCCAAAGATACAACTTTACTATTTAAAGTTAGTAAGGGTGTACAATTGGTTAAAGTGGGGAGTATTGTGAATTATACTAAGGCTCAAGCAGAAGCGTATTTAAAAGATAAAGGCTTAAAATTGCATATAGTTCGTGAAGAAAATCACAATACAATACCGGCGGGAAGTATTATTTCACAATTGACAAAAGCTGAAGCAGAAGTTGAGGTAGGTTCAACAGTAAGTGTTATCTTAAGCAAGGGACCTGCTAAAAAGCCTGATAAAACTTTTGTCAAAATAATCAAAATTGAATATAAACCAAATGAGGAAGGCATAGAACAAAATGTTCGAATTGAAATTCAAGATAAAACTCATTCAATGGTAGATACGTATGACACATTTGCTATCACGGCTGATACTGAATACAAAATACAGCTTGTTATAGGAGAGGGTCAGGAAGCGGCATATAAGATTATTCGTGATTCGGATATCATTGCTGCAGATAAAATCAACTACGATGATATCAAATAAGGGGGAATTGGATGGCGCAAGGCCAAATACGCAAAGCATTAAGTGGTTATTATTATGTCTATGATGGAGCTCAACTCATACAATGTCGAGGACGTGGGGTATTTCGCAATCGCGGGGAATCCCCACTTGTTGGCGACATTGTAGAATACACGCTTGAAACTGAGGGGTCAGATGGTACTATTCAAAAAATAATGGATCGCCAAAATGAATTAGTACGCCCTCCAATTGCTAATATTGATCAAGGAATTCTTGTCTTTTCTGTAAAAGAGCCTAATTTTAATACGATTTTACTGGATCGATTTTTAGTTGTCTTAGAATCATTTCATGTTCATCCAATAATTTGTTTAACAAAAATGGATCTGCTAGAGGAACATGAACGTGAGGAATTGCAAGGCTATATAAAAGATTATGAAAGCATGGGATATACTGTACTGCAAACCTATAAAGGGGAGGAAGAATTACTAGAACGGCTTCAGCCGATTTTAAAAGGAAAAACCTCTGTGTTAGCAGGACAATCTGGTGTTGGCAAATCCACACTGTTAAATACTTTAATTCCAGATTTAAATTTAAAAACAGGCATTATCTCACAAAGCTTAGGACGTGGAAAACACACAACACGCCATGTAGAATTAATAGAGGTATGTGACGGTCTATTAGCAGATACACCTGGATTTAGTTCTTTTGATTTTGATGACATTGAAAAAGAAGAATTAGGCGCATGTTTCCCTGAAATGGTTCAAGTGGCGGAGGATTGTAAATTCAGAGGTTGTTTACATTTAAAGGAGCCAAAATGTGCCGTGAAGGTAGCTGTAGAGGCGGGAGAAATTCGTGAATACCGCTATAAGCACTACGAACAATTTATGCAAGAAATTATGGATCGAAAGCCGAGGTATTAATGATGATACAAATTGCACCATCAATTTTAGCAGCTAATTTTGCTAAATTAGGAGAAGAAGTAAAGGAAGTAGAAAAGGCGGGTGCCCAGCTTATTCACATTGATGTAATGGATGGACATTTTGTGCCAAATATTTCCTTCGGCTCTATCGTATTAGATGCCATTCGTCCTTTAACTGATTTACCGCTAGATGTTCATTTAATGATCGAAAATCCTGATCAATATATTGAACAATTCGCCAAAGCGGGAGCAGATTATATTACAGTGCATGTAGAAGCTTGCCGCCATTTACACCGTACTATTCAGTTAATTCGTTCATTAGGAGTCAAACCTGGTGTTGTGTTAAATCCACATACACCAATAGAATCGATTCAACATATTTTAGAGGATATTGATATGGTGCTGTTTATGACAGTGAATCCGGGCTTTGGTGGACAACAATTCATCCAGGCTGTTGTGCCAAAAATTGAAGCATTAGCTACAATCATTAAAGAGCGTAATCTTGATATTGCTATAGAAATAGACGGTGGCATTAATGCAGAGACCATTATTCCATGTGCTAAGGCAGGTGCTACAATTTTTGTAGCAGGCTCAGCTATTTATAGTAAAGAGGATCGTACAGCAGCCCTTCAAGAAATTCTTGCTGCTGGTGAGGCAGCGATTAAAGGATGACACTAGTTGTTGTTTGTGCTGGTGGTCCTAAAGAGGAGCTATGTTCATTTGCTCCATTTGCAAAGAAAGAGGATGTACTATTTATTGGGGCTGATCGAGGAGCACTATATTTAATCGAGCAAGGCATTACACCGCATGCAATAGTTGGTGATTTTGACTCTTTAACACATGAGGAATATGAGCTTGTGATGAAGCATACCAATGATAGGCAGCGATTTCAGGAAGAAAAAAATGAAACAGATACTGATTTAGCGCTATTAAAGGCCTATACCTACCAACCATCAGAGATTATACTTACAGGTGTTACTGGTGGACGTTTGGATCACTATGAGGCAGCAATCCGCTCCATTTATCGTTTGCAAAGGGAGCATCCACATATTGTCTTAAAGATTATGAATCATGCAAATCTATTGCAATTTTTAATGCCAGGTACTCACATTATTCAAGCAGATGAACAGTACCGTTATTTGTCTTTTTTTGCACATGAAGAGACGATAAAAAATGTTACATTAAGGCAAGTGAAATATGAAACAACCGATGAAGAAATTACTTTAGGTACATCTCGATTTACAAGTAATGAAATAATAGGTGATTCAGGGTCTATATCTTTCTCACAAGGCATATGTTTAATGATAAGAAGCATAGATTAGCGTAAGGAGGAGATAGTCCTGAAAGTCTATACTTTTCAGTTGCCAAAAGTTGTGAGTAGTATTACGCGTACATGTATCAATCTTTTTAAAAAAGACAAGAAAGTAAAAAAATCCGACTAATATTGGTCGGATTTTTTTCTGCCCTAGCGTTTGTTCTATTAGACTTTTCGATTATAGATTCTTTTTATAGTTATGAGAAAATAAAAGCCTCTATTCATTATGTTCAGTGTAATGAATAGAGGCTTTAGGTAATTATCTAGCTGCTTACAATAACTGTTGCACTATATTTAAATGCACGAAGGCGGTTGGTAGTATGCCCGGTTAGAAAGAAAAAAATCGATTTGCGCTATAAGCCAAATCGATTTTTTAGAAGCAGCGATTAAACGCGCTCGATTTTACCTGATTTTAATGCACGAGTAGAAACCCATACACGTTTTGGTTTACCGTCAACTAAGATACGAACTTTTTGAAGGTTAGCACCCCAAGTACGTTTGTTAGCGTTCATAGCGTGGGAACGGTTGTTACCAGTACGAGCCTTACGTCCAGTGATTACACATTGTTTTGGCATGTTGTATTCCCTCCTTACTGTTAATGCTGAAAGATTATTATTTCAGTTCGGTATTTCACATACCATAATAATTTAACATACGATGACGTTCAGTGCAACAGTTTTCACATAACCTTTCAAGAAAAAAACCTTTACAGACAGAAAATCATTCCTTAATTTTGTTTAATCAATTTCTCCTTAGCGTAATTGCGTCTGGATTTTGAATTGTGCCCACACAATTCATTCCTTTGAAAATCCGTGACATCCGCCGGAGGCATTATCTTCATTCAGTAGGTGATTGGACACCCACTGAAAAGGAAATAAAACCGCATTCATCACACCACCTGTAGAGGTGGGAGTCTTCTGCTGAATGAAGATAAAGAGAATGCATCTTATTTACCTCGATAGCCAAGCTTAGCTGAGACACGTCTACCAGTCTCCACTAGAGAATCTGTTAGGTTTTGAATATGTTCTGGAGAAACATTGAAGCTTACAAAGCCTATGCTTACGGCACCTACTACCTCACCAAAACCATTTAGGATGGAGACGGCAATAGAAGAGGTCCCAGCTGTTCTTTCCCCATGACTAATGGCAAAACCTTGTTGTCTTATTATAGCAAGCTGTGCCTCAAATTCAGCGATTTCCTCATGTGGCATTAGCTGCTCCATGATTTCATTTGCTTGATCAACAGGCATAGCAGCTAAAATGGCTTTATTTGCAGCACCTATATGCATGGGTATACGAATTCCTAGCTGATCGTAAATACGAATTGGATTAGCAGCGCTGTCTATTCTTTCAATAATAATCGTATCTAATCCAGCGGGTTTACTTAAATAAACGCTTTCCTCAACTTTTCTTGCTAAACGCTCTAATTCAGGTCTTATTTTACTAATGTAGTCCATCGTATCATACACTTGCAAACCAAGCTCCATCCATACTGTACCAAGTCGGTATTGTTTCGTCTGCTCGTCTTGCTCAATCATTCCTTGCTTAATCATCGCTTTTAAAATTCTATGTAATGTACTAAGTGGCAAATCACATTTTGCTGAAAGCTCTGATATAGACAAGCTGTTTTCACTTGTTTCAGTAGCTAAAACTTTAGCTATGGTCATTGCACGTTCTAATAATTGCATGTCATTCCCACCTCTCCTTCCTATTATTTTATTTTTATTCCTTGTTTGCGTCTAGCTCCATAATTACAGTGCTACCTTTACATTTGAAAGCATCGCAAGTATTCAATTCTACTCCAATGAGCAGTATGAATATAAAAACTTTTCTAAATATATTGACAGTATAGCATAAAACGCATATATTTTTCATATAAACTTTCCTCTTAACGGAAACGTTTTCCATCAAACGGAAAAGGGGTGAAGGGAATGCATTATTGTTCATCAATGTATGCACCTTTAAAACACGTAATAGTAAAACATCCAAAGGATGCTTTCCGAAACCAGGAGCATCTTAGAGATGAATGGAAAACATTTAACTACTTATCAGAACCAAATTTTGATGGGGCACTAAGAGAATATGCAGATTTTATAGCGATTCTTGAAAAGTATGTGGACAAAATTGATTACTTACCAGAATCAGAGAGTGTAGGTTTAGACTCCCTTTATGCACATGACCCAGTCAAATTTACGCCAAAAGGAGCTATTATTTTAAAATCTGGTAAAACACTCAGACAACCTGAAGCGGCCGTTTATAAAGACTTTTTACTAGATAAAGGTATTCCAATCATTGGCGAGTTAACAGGGGATGCAGTTTCAGATGGCGGCGATATTGTTTGGCTAGATGATAGAACACTTGCTGTAGGGAGAGGGTATCGAACAAATGATGAAGCAATTCGTCAGCTAAAGGATATGACAGCCGATATTGTTGATGAATTTATAGTTGTCCAGCTTCCACATGATTTAGGAGAGGCAGAATGTTTACACTTAATGTCCTTTATTAGCATGGTTGATAAAGATTTGGCGGTCGTACATTCGCGATTAATGCCAGTATTCTTCCGCCAGCTACTAATCGAACGAGGTATTCAATTGATTGAGGTTTTAAAAGATGAATATGATGCGTTAGGCTGCAATGTGTTAGCCCTAGCACCAAGAGTATGTGTCATTCCACAAGGAAATCCAATAACAAAACAGCAGCTACTCGATTCGGGGGCTACCGTTTATGAATACAAAGGTAATGAAATCACAGTAAAAGGAACAGGTGGGCCTACTTGTCTAACTTGTCCAGTGGTAAGAGGATAAAGTGGGGAATGTACTTCATCCATCTGATTAGTAAGTATTGCTAGTTAAATATAAAGGAGACGAAATGATGTTTAAAAATGTTATTGTAAAAAATCCAGGTAATAGTTTTATAAACGGTTTAACAACAAGTGATTTAGGAAAACCAGTATTGGAGAAATTATTTGAACAACATGAAAAGTATGTGGAAGCGTTAAAAACATGTGGTGTAGAGGTAACTCAGCTTCCTGCAAACGAGGCATTTCCGGATTCAACATTTGTAGAAGACACTGCTGTTTTAACATCTGAGTTTGCGATTATTTCAAATCCGGGTGCAGAGGCTCGCAATCGTGAAATAGAAGATATCGAACCAACGGTAAAGAAATTCTATGAGAAATTATATTATATTGAAGGTCCTGGAACACTAGATGGTGGAGACGTGCTACAGGCTGAAAAGAAATTTTATGTTGGTATTTCGGACAGAACAAATGAAGAGGGAGCAAGACAATTTAAAGAAATAGTTGAAAAAGAGGGCTATGAGGCAACGATCATCCCATTAAAAGAATTCTTCCATTTAAAAACAGGGATTGCCTATGTGGGTCAAAATCGCATGGTTCTTGCAGGTGAATTTATCGATCACCCGGCCTTTGCCTCCTATGAAAAAATTATCATTCCAAAGGAACATGAGTATTCAGCAAATTGTATTCAAGTTAATGATTATGTGATTATACCAGCAGGCTATCCAGAAACGAACCGTAAGCTAAATGATTTGGGCTATCAAACAATTGAGCTTGAGATGTCTGAATTCAGAAAACATGATGGTGGGTTAAGCTGTTTATCGTTACGTTTTTAATCAAATGTACAACTACCCAATCAATTTATATGGAATAAATTGATTGGGTACTTTAATACTTAAAATATCAGAATATTCACCTTAATTTAGCGAGCATACAAACGTCTAGTAAATCAAGAAAAACCCTGGCGAATATCAATGGTTTTTGAAGAGGAGCTTTTGGAGTGAGCTCGAAAAAATCCGGACGCAATTACGCTAGGCCATAATTGATTATTTTGGGGACATATGGAAAGTGGGGATGGAATGTGAATAAAGGAGAACAACTTTTAAACCGATCAATGAAAAGCCGTCATTTATTGATGCTATCACTTGGAGGCGTTATTGGGACGGGGTTATTCTTAAATGTTGGCTATACAATCAATCAGGCGGGTCCCGGGGGAGCTTTAATTGGGTATTTGTTTGGTGGATTAATATTATATATGGTTATGAATTGTCTTGGAGAATTAGCTGTTTATATGCCTGTAACAGGATCTTTCCAAACCTATGCAACACGTTTTATCAGTCCATCAGCTGGTTTCTCATTAGGATGGATGTACTTTGTAGGTTCAGCAGCAACAGCAGGAGTCGAATTTACAGCTGCAGGGATTTTGATGCAGCATTGGTTTCCAAATGTGCCGATTTGGATCTGGTGTGCAGTTTTTATGGTTCTACTCTTTATCTTAAATGCATTAACAACAAAGGGTTTTGCAGAAGCAGAGTTCTGGTTTGCGAGCATTAAAGTCATTGCAGTAATAGCATTTATTATTATTGGGGGTGCTGCAATTTTTGGTTTGATTCCATTATCAGATCGTCCTACACCACATTTTACGAATTTAGCACCTTCTGGGTTATTCCCGGCAGGAATTAGTATAATCTTTGTCACGATGATGAATGTTATCTTTTCTTATCAAGGATCGGAGCTTGTTGGTATTGCTGCTGGGGAAACAGAGAGTCCAGAAAAAAATATTCCACGAGCAATACGGACAATTCTTTTTAGAATCATTGTTTTCTATATTGCCTCTATTATTGTATTGTCTGCTATATTCCCTTCTTCTGAGCTAGGCTTATTAGAAAGTCCATTTGTAACATTAATGAATTTAGCTGGGGTTCCATATGCTGCTGGCATTATGAATTTTGTTATTTTAACGGCTATTTTATCAGTAGGGAATTCATGCTTATATGCATCAACACGCTTGCTATGGTCGATGTCTAAAGAGGGAATGGCTCCGAAACTATTTGGACGTCTCACTAAAAACAAAGTGCCATTGAATGCATTGATTTTTACAATGCTTTTCTCATTGCTTTCCCTCCTAACGAGTGTAATGGAAGCAGATGCAGTATTTGTTTTACTCATGTCTATTGCAGGAATATCCGTTACGATTTCTTGGATGGGAATATGTGCCTCTCAATTGATGTTCCGCCATCGTTATGTAAAGGCTGGAGGGAATGTAGCTGACTTAAAATTTAAAACACCATTTTATCCATTAATCCCAGTTTTTTGTATAAGCTTTTGCGTGATAATCCTTGCCTTTTTAGCTTTCGATCCAACGCAAAGAATTGGATTACTATATGGTATTGGATTCTTTATTGCATGCATGATTTTCTACAAGATTAAATTGAGTAAAACGAATACAGTTTCTTCTGAGCTGGAAATAACAGAACAGGAATCACTAGATAGACAATGAAATGCATTCGATTTTGAGTATCGAATAAAGGAGACTTTTCTATGGAAAATTATTTTTGGGATTCACCTGAAAAATTAAAAGCATTGTTATGTAAAATTGTTAGCTGGGAAAGTAGGACATTAACGATAGGTGAGAATGAGTTTGCTTATAAATTAAAAAATATCTTGCAAACGCTTTCTTATTTTCAAGATAATCCACAATTCATTGAGCTGCATGATGCTGGACTTGGACGTAATGCTGTAACAGCCTTGTATAAGCATCCAACTGCGACAGAGACAGTGGTGTTAATTAGTCATTTTGATACTGTCCATACAGAGGAGTATGGTGAGCTTGAACCTTTTGCCTTTTATCCAGAAGAATTAACGAAAAAGTTGATGGAGCCAAAATACAAAAAGGATTTACCCGAAGCCGCAAGAATTGATTTAGAATCTGGTAATTATCTATTTGGCCGTGGAACGATGGATATGAAAATGGGACTTGCATTGCATATGCAATTAATCGAAAAAGCAAGCATTGAACAATGGCCCATTAATTTAATTTTAACGGCTGTACCTGATGAAGAAGTGAATTCAGCGGGAATGAGGGCTGCCGTGGTGGAGCTAGTCAGACTTCGTGAACAATATGGGTTATCTTATAAACTATTTTTAAACAGTGAGCCTTCATTTTCACAGGGACCTGCTGATATAAATGAATATATCTATTCAGGAACCATCGGTAAAATTATGCCTGCCGCCTTATTCTATGGTAAAGAGACACATGTAGGAGAGCCGTTAAAAGGGATGACCGCAAACTTTATTGCTTCTTATATGACACAGCATATGGAGTGGAATCCAATATTCCGTGAAACAGATCTTGGTGAAAGTACACCATTACCGGTATCTTTACAATTAAAGGATTTGAAAATGGAGTATTCCACACAAACGCCATATCGTGCAGCCGCTCTTTACAATGTGTTCCTATTAAAGCGAACTGCATCTGAAGTAATGGAAATTTTTGAGCAAGTAGCTTTAGAGGCTATGATGGCTTGTAATCAGTCCTATAAACAAATGTGTGAGCGAGAAAAGGTTCAGGGTGTTGGAAAGGTAAAAGTCCTCCGCTATGAGGCGCTTTTGGAGCACGCAATTCATAAATTAGGCACTGAGGAAGTGGCATCCATCAAGCGTCAGGTTCTAGAAAACAGTGTATGGGATGATCGTGAGAAATCCATCCGAATAGTGGATCAGCTGATGATTCGTTGCCAAGAACTAACGCCAGCAACCGTATTACTGTATGCGCCACCTTACTATCCAGCCATCAATTCATCGAATCATCCATTAGTTATTCAATTGATTGAATTGATGAAGAAAACAGCCAAAACATTTGATATTGAGGTTGAACAAATTCATTATTTTAATGGTATTTGTGATTTAAGCTATGTGAATTATTCAGATGCTTCAAATGGATGGACCGCTTTTGAGCGCAACACACCTGTATATGGCGATACGTATAGTATTCCATTTGATGCTATGTCAGCCTTACAAGGTCCTGTTCTGAATGTTGGCCCATTTGGAAAGGATGCCCACCAAAAAACAGAAAGATTACATGTGGACAGTGCTTTTAAGGAAATGCCTGTAATGCTAGACACGCTTATTAAGAGTTTATTTTAATAGTGAAAGATTTGGAGAAAGCTGATGCTAAAAAATATCAGCTTTTTCATGTTGTTGAAATACTATTATGTCAATGAAATCAAGGTGACAAATTAAAAAGTATNNGACGGGTTAATCTCCGTTCCGCTTGAGTGCTTTGCCGCTGACGCTTCGCTTTCGCGCAGAGCAGAGCTTCCTGGGGAGCGTCCGATGAGCCACTTGGGGCAACAGATGTTTTTTGCGCGTAAGCGAAGCGTCAGCAGCAGGAGGTTGGTCACGAAGGCGTTGTCACAGGACGTGACGATTTTAGCCTTTGTTCCCCTAATTTACTCGCTCCTTGGTCTCATCTGTGACGCTGAATCCCCGAGGAGTTACTCAGTCTACACTCCAATCAACCTTCACTTTGATAATGTAGGTTGACAGCTATAGAATTGTACT
>NZ_DKJS01000013.1:0-28569 GCF_002455205.1 Lysinibacillus sp. UBA6686
TCATTGACATAATAGTATTTCAACAAAAGGTGTTTAGACGCTCTAACTAAGATTTAGATAACTCTATAAATCCATGTCCAAAAACATCTCTGACATCGTGAATGGCAATAAAGGCATCCTTATCGATTTCTTTAACAATTTTCTTGAGTTTTACGACCTCTTGTTTACTAATTACAATATATAGAATTTCTTTTTGTTCCTTTGTATAATAGCCATGTCCTGATAGCACTGTAACGCCACGATTCATAAAGCCGTTTACATGACTCGCAATGTCTTCTGGCTTTTTCGAAATAATGGTCACTGCTTTTTTAGGATTGACACCTTCAATAACAAATTCCATCACCTTTGTTCCGACATAGAGCATAATAATAGTCAGCATTAATGCCTCTGCCCCAATAATAAAATACGATGAAAAAGCGACAATTAAATCAAAGAATAAAAGACCATAGCTAATACTCCAACCAAGATACTTATTTGTTATTCTTGCTAAGATTGTAGAACCTGCTGTTGTTCCACCAACTCTAATTATTAAACCGATGCCAACTCCAGCAAATACCCCACCAAAAATAGTATTCACAATAATTTCATTTGAAGCAATGGACCATGATTCTGTCAAATGTAAGAAAAGTGAATGGAGAGAAACGGCAATAATCGTATAAATCGTTGTTTGCCTACTTAAAAATTTATAGCCAACCACTAATAAAGCCGCATTTAGCACAAAGCTTACAATACTTGGTGACCATCCAAAAAGATAATACGCAATAATCGTTAAACCTGTAACGCCACCCTCACCTAAATCATTTGGAATGACAAATAGGTTGACGGCCAGTGCAAAAAGCAGTGACCCAACGGCAATAATGAATATATCCATAAAGTATTTTTTCATTACACACACCACCAAAACGTTTTGATTTTTTCTATATCAAGTTTATATCGTTTTTAGAACGTTTATCAATAATATTTATTAATCGTAAACCTAATTTTTAAAGAAATCTATAACAATGGAGCATACTAATGAAAAAAAGGGTGATGAAGAATGCTAAATACGCTTGTAATGACTAAAATAATCATTCATAAGCCTGCCAACGAGGTATTTGAAGCTATTGTATCTCCAGATAAAATCGGAAACTTTTGGTTCTCCAGTAGCTCGGAAAGATGGGAAAAGGACAAAAGAATCTTATTAAGATATGAAGAATACAATGCAAAAGGCGTTATAACTGTACTTGAAATGGAAAACAATCAGAAAATAGAATTTTCATGGGGTGAGGAGCATGGCGAGGGGACAGTGGTTACCATTACACTTACAGAGCTTGGGTTGGGGACAGTTATTGAAGTCAGGGAATCAGGATTAAATGAAGAAGATCCAGATGTTGTAGCTAAAATGATGCAGCAAAAGGAAGGCTGGGTGTATACATTAACGTGCTTAAAGGCTTATGTTGAAAGCGGAATTAATAATTTAAGAGCCTCCTTGGTTCATTAAGGCAGTATTAATTAGTAAAGGCTGGTTAAAAATGAGCTAGCCTTCCTTTATGTAAGTTTAGTAAAATTACCATAATTATGATAATTCCGGGTATAATATGATTAATCACCACAAGATAGTAGAGTTTCACTTTGCTGTTAATCATGGAGGTAGAAATTTTGAAAACAGTTTTTTGGATTATTGGAGGTCTATTTGCTTGTATTGGAATAGCAATAGGCATAGTATTTTGGATATTTCAGAAAGACCTCAATAAGGATAACCCCGACTATGTCCTACAATTCCTAAAGGAAAATAAAGATAATGAACAAGTATCCTTAGCGATTCATTACAATCAACAAAATTGGGTAGAGATGAATACAAAGAAGCCCCTTCCGTTAGCGAGTACAGTTAAAATTATAGTAGCGATAGAATATGCACAACAGGCAGCGGAGGGGCGTATAAATTCTCAACAACTAGTAAGTTTAGAGGATCTACAAACTTTTTATATCCCCAAAACAGATGGTGGGGCACATGAAGCATGGTTAAAGCAATTAAAGCAAGATAACAAAATAGAGAATAATTTTGTATCCTTGAATGAAGTAGCCAATGGTATGATAGCCTATAGTTCGAATGCAAATACAGAATTTTTAATGGAGCTATTAGGGCTAGAAAATATTAATAAGGTATTAGAGCAATTAAATTTAATGGATCATGAACCGTTGTATCCAATAGTAAGTTCATTGTACATACCTACTCAATTCATGAAAGAAAAGGGTCTAACAAAAAAGGAAACCTTAACAGCTATGAAGGCTATGGATATGACAGAATATAGGGAAAGGGCATTGTCTATTCATGAAGCTTGGTTAAAAAAGCCCCTAAGTAATGAGGAAAAGAAAAAATCTCTTCAAACCCTTGATATGGATTTTCAAAAGGTCTGGTCTGATCGTTTAATAAAGGCAACAACAGCAGATTATATAACAATTTTAGAGAAGCTAAATCATAAAAATTACTTTAATGAAGATGTGCATAAATATCTAGATCCTGTAATGGAACAATTAATGCAAAACCCCAAAAATCAAAAATGGCTTTTACATGGGGGTCAAAAGGGAGGTTCTACTGCCTTTGTATTGACATTAGCAGCGTATACAAAGGATAAGGATGGTAATCAAACGGAAATCGCCTTTTTTGCCAATAATCTTAATAGGATAGAACAGACAAAGCTATCTAAAAACATGAATAGCTTTCAATTGAAGTTTTTAACAGATGAGAAATTTCGATTACATGTACAAAAGGAATTGTCCCCATAATAACTTGAAGTTGCCTCGATAGCTAAACGAATCCAGGCAACTTTTAATGTTGTCATCTCAGATACGTTCACCGATTAATTTTTCAAGAAAATCTGCAAAAGTAGGGGCAAATTCATATATAATTCCATTCATTAGGTCATAGCACATAATTTTAAATTCACCATCTGAATCTTTTGATGAGGTATCAAAATAGTACAGCTCATCCGAGTTAGGGACAAATAACTCTAGCCTATGAGGATGCTGTTTACACCAATCCTCATCAGCCACATTGAGACGATAAATATAGAGAAGATCATTATCAGAAATATCTCGAAACTCTGGTGAAGTTAACGTTAGAATATAGCTACCATCAAGAAATGCATTACCATAGTTTCTCAGCCACCAGCAATAGGAGGGAGGGCGGTAAGGTAAATCCAAGTTCCTCCTCTGCTTCTTTAATCCAATTCTCTTCAACCCCTCGTCCTGGAAACCATTTTATAGCTGTAGTTTGCTCTAATTTTTCCATTAAACGATTATACATGTAATTCCACCCCTTTATAATTTTTATAAGCTCGACTGTTAAGTACTTTCATGAATGTACATTCCTTTCCCTACTTGCATAGGATAATTTTATAATGTGAAAGGGGATTGAGGCAATGTATCATCCTTATTATGGAAATTATCAAATGTATCATTATCATTACCAACCCGCTTATTGGGCCTATCCCAATCAGATGGAACAAGGAGAGCGAAGTGATTATTCCGATGATTGGAGAAATGTCCAGAAGGATTTTGGACAGAAACCCTTTGTTGTTGATATAGAGGAGGTTTCAAAGCAAAATAAAAACTATCGCACAGCATTGTGGACAGGGAAGCATTTACAAGTAACCGTTATGAGCATTAACGTTGGGGATGACATTGGCTTAGAGGTGCATCCTCATGTGGATCAATTTATCTGTATTGAAGAAGGGCAAGGCATAGCTCAAATGGGTCCAACTAAGGATTATTTAAACTTTCAAAGGAATGTGAGTGAAGACTCTGCCATAATGGTTCCAGCGGGAACATGGCATAATGTCATAAATATAGGGAATAAGCCGTTAAAGCTTTTCACAATTTATGCTCCTCCAAATCATCCGTTTGGTACTGTACATGTAACAAAGGCAGATGCAATGGGCTTAAAAGAAGGCTATAGATAGGCGGATAATAGGTAAGGGCCAGCATGTTTTGATAAATCTCCATCAAAACATGCTTTTTATTCAAGTATTAATACATTTTTTTGTGTGGAAAATAATGAATGTCTTGCCAAGAGGAAAGTTTACAAAAAAAGAATTAATAATACCTATAAAAAAATCATGGTCACATCAGTCAAGCTCAAAATGGAGTAAAGATAATCCAGCAAGAGGACAATGTGGAGTCACCACACTACTAGTGAATGATTTTCTTGGAGGCGAAATTTTTAAAACTTGGCTTGATGAAGGCTGGCATTTTTATAATGTAATTAATGATGAAAGAATGGATTTTACGAAGGAGCAGTTTTCATACATAATCAACTATCAAGACATTGATTCAAATAGAGCAGAGGCTTTTCATGATACGAATGATGACCAATATAGCTATTTAAAATCACAAGTGAATAGGATTTTAAGTAAGGCAGAGAGCTAAATTTCTCTGCCTTTAAAAATTTTAAAAACAAAGGTGTTGACGTTTATTAATTTGTCGTGTTATTATTATCTCGAATTCAAGATAAATGATTTCAAGATAAATGAATTCAAACCTTTAGTTCTCGCAAGGAGGTACAATCATGGGTTTTTTAAATAAATTATTTTCTTCAAAAAAAGAGGAGGAACAAACAATGGCAGAATTAAATATCGGTATTATTATTGGATCAACTCGTGAGGGTCGAGTAAGCCCTCAAGTAGCACAATGGGTAAAGGAAATCGCAGATCAACGAGGTGACGCAAATTATACAATAATTGATATTGCGGATTATAAATTACCTTTATTAGGCGAACCAGGACAAGATGCTTCAGGAGCACAAGGTTGGTCAGAAATTATTGCTAAACAAGACGGTTTTGTATTCATCGTACAAGAATACAATCACTCTATTACAGGGGCATTAAAAAATGCACTAGATTATTTACGTGTAGAGTGGAATAACAAAGCAGCTGGAATCGTATCTTATGGTTCTGTTGGCGGTGCTCGTGCGGCAGAACATTTACGTGGTATTATGGGCGAGCTTTTAATCGCAGATGTGCGTGTTCACCCAGCACTATCATTATTCACAGATTTTGAAAATGGAACAGACTTTAAACCAAAAGAAGTCCAAACAGATTCAGTAAACCAAATGTTAGATCAATTAATCCCGTGGTCTAAAGCACTATATACAATTCGCTAAGCTTATATAGTTTGAGGGAGGCTGTAATTGGACACAGTATAGGTAAGAAAAATTAGTCATGAAGGGGCTTGTTAACATGAAAAAACATACAGCAGGTATTCACCATATCACAGCGATCGTAGGACATCCGCAAGAAAATATTGATTTTTATGCAGGAGTGTTAGGCTTACGTTTAGTAAAGCAAACAGTAAACTTTGATGATCCAGGCACATATCACTTATATTTCGGTGACAAAGGTGGGAAACCGGGAACAATCATTACATTCTTCCCTTGGGCTAATGCTTATCGAGGACGCATTGGTGACGGTCAGGTCGGTGTCACAACGTATGTTGTACCTGAAGGGGCACTACCGTTTTGGGTTAATCGCCTAGCGAAATTCTCGATTCCTTTCCAAAAAGCTGAACGTTTTGGTGAGCAAGTCATTCAATTCGATGATCCGCATGGTCTGCATATTGAACTCGTTGCACGTGCTGATGGTGAATTAAATGAATGGTCATTTGGTGAAGTAAAACCTGAAGTTGCCATTAAAGGGTTTGGTGGAGCTACTCTATACTCAAGCCACCCTGTAGAAACTGCAAAAGTTTTAACAGAAGTAATGGGTCTTGAAAAAGTAGCCACAGAAGGCGACTATACTCGTTTTAAATCTAGTGCAGAGATCGGCAATACAGTGGATTTAAAAACAGTTGCAGGTCAGCGTGGTCAAATGGGTGTAGGAACAGTTCACCATATTGCGTGGAGAGCTCAAGATAATACGGATCATTTAGAATGGCAAGAGTATGTGATGAATCATGGACAACATGTAACGGAAGTAAAAGATCGTAATTATTTTAATGCGATTTATTTCCGTGAACCTGGCGAAATTTTATTTGAAATTGCGACGGATCCTCCTGGATTCGCTCATGATGAAACACCTGAGACAATGGGAAGCCAATTAATGTTACCACCTCAGTACGAGCAGCATCGAGAACAATTAGAAAGAACATTAATCCCAATTAAAGTGCGTGAGCTTGATTAAGAAAGGGTGAGTCGTTTTGATTTCGATTGATCCTAAGAAGAATACAGAGCGTGAAAACTATAAACTTTTGATTGGTAGTATCATTCCAAGACCGATTGCTTTTGTGACAACAAAATCAGAGCAAGATGTTATCAATGGTGCACCATTTAGTTATTTTAATATTGTGTCATCAAATCCGCCAATGATTTCTTTAGCAATTCAAAGACCAAATGGACATTTAAAAGATACAGCAAGACATATTCATTATCAGCAGCAATTTGTTGTGCATATTGTCGATGAAGATAATGTTGAGCAGGTGAATGAAACAGCGGCTTCCTTACCTGTGACTGAAAGTGAAATTGATCGAGCTCAATTTACGTTAATCGATAGCCAGCTTATATCTGTACCAGGTATTCAAGAGGCGAAAGTTCGAATGGAATGCCGTTTAGTACAGTCGATTCCGTTAATGAATGGTGACGAACAGACAGGTGATTTGTTTATTGGTGAAATCGTACAATATCATATAGATGAGACCATTTATAATGAAGGGCGAATTGATCCAAGAAAACTAAAAGCAGTTAGCAGGCTAGCTGGCTCAAATTACGCAAAAATTGGTGATATATTTGCGTTAGAACGTCCTGATTAAAAATAAAATGCGAAAATGTTGATTTAACAGCATTTTCGCATTTTTTTGGTTTCTAACTTATATTAAAATTCTCTCTATATTTACTAAATCTTCGTTTGTTAAAAGGATATCAGTTGCTTTCACATTGTTAGCCACTTGTTTTTTATGTTTCCCACCTGGGATAACGGCATCAACGCCATCTTGAGCTAATAACCAAGCAAGCGCTAGATTTGGCAATGTCGTGTGCTTTTCCTCTGCAATTCCCTTTAACGCTTCTACTTTTACTAATGTTTGTTCAAATAATTCGCCTTGGAATAAGGGATCCGAAATTCGCCAGTCGCCAGTACCTAGCTTAAAGTCTTTTGTATACTTTCCACCAAGTAGGCCATATGCAAGTGGACCGTATGGAATAAATGAAATTTCTTTTTTTATACAGTATGGCAATAAATCCTGTTCTCCTGAACGATTTAACATATTGTAAGGAGATTGTAGGACAGAAATATCATTATGCACATTTGCCTCTATAAGCTGTTCTAACGTTACGTTTGAAATGCCTATTGCTCGGATCTTTCCTTCTTCCTTTAAACGTGACAATTCACCAATTGACTCGGCAAGAGGAGTTTCGTTATCCGGGAAGTGTAGATAGTAAAGATCTACATAATCCATTTGTAGCCGTTTCAAGCTACTTTCGAATGCACCACGTAGATATTGTGGATGATTATCTGTTTTTACTGAACCGTCCTCAAACCAATGTCTACCTCCCTTTGTTGCTAAAGCGAAATTTTCCCTTGGGTAATTTTTTAATACTTCGCCAACAAGTTCTTCTGAACGCCCTTTTCCATAAATGTCTGCTGTATCAATAAAAGTTATCCCTAAGTCAAGTGCAGCTGAGACTAGCTCCTTCCCATCTTGTTCATTTAAGTTTTCAAATAAATTATGTCCACCTACAGCATTCGTCCCAAGACCAATTTCGGAAATTTTGATAGTTGTTTTTTTAAAAGTATGAAATTTCATATTCCTACCTCCTCGTTATTCTGTAATCAGAATAGAGTAAAAAGGATGTTTTACCAACATACATCGTTATAGTTTCATATATAGAAACAATTGCATTTTAATTGCCAAGGACATTACCATTATGCTAAAAGATAATGAATTTCTTCTGCCAATTGCTGACTTGCCACTTCTAACTTTTTGACAAATGAACGAATGGCAGTTTTTTTTATTTGATTCGTCGAACCATGCAAAGCAATGGCACCGATTACTTCCCCATTCACATAAATTGGAACGGCAATACAACATTTACCTTCATTCGTTTCTTCATTATCAACAGCATATCCTTGAGCTTTAATAACCTGTAAATGAGGAATCAATAGACCATAATCATAGAAGGTTTTTGCTGTAAAGGTATTGAGTTCAATACTATTTAATAGTTCACGTTGTTTTGTAGGTGACAGATGAGCTAACACTACTTTTCCCAGCGCGCTTGAATGCATAGGTGTCCGAGTATCGATGGCATGAAAAGCAGGCTGTTCAAAAGGCTCTCTAATTACATTTTTTATTACCATCTCACAGTTTTCTAAAATACCAATATAAGTAGTTATTTCTTCTTGGCGGGCTAATTGGTAGGGCGCTACGAGAGACGCCCATTGGATATCTTTATGCCAATATAAGTGCTCATCCCTGAAAATATGCGGATTTAATTGATAATACTTATTATATTTAAGAACATAATTCATTTTTTCTAACGTATAAAGCATGCGAAAAACAGATGTCTTATTCATTGATAATTCTTCCATAATTTCAGTTAATGTAAGAGAATGTTTTTGACGTAATACATCTAATATCAATAGGCCTTTTTTTAATGTCGATACTTCATAGGAATCCATTTTGCCCTCTCCTAACTTCTAAAATAACTTGACCTGTGCTTTTTAATATTATAAAGGCATTTTTTTAAACTTCTCAATTTTTATTTTAATAATAAACGACCTCTAATTTGTAAAATGGTGGATATATAAAAATGTCAGTGTTTTTTTGTATGAAGTGTTGATTCTCCTCTTACTGGAGGTAATACACTTTGACTTGAGTCAGCAAGATCAAAAAAACAAGGAGGTTTTTCATTATGAGGTCTATTGAGTTGTTTTATATCATCTTTAATATTGTTTTACTAGGTTGGTTAGTTTTTAGGAGAAATAAGTCACAGCGAGGAATGCTGATAGCTGGTGGTATGTCTATTCTATTTCTACTTGTCCATGGGATCATCGAGGGAATGCGGTGGCAAATGATGCCGACTTATTTGATGACATTATTTTTCCTCGCTGTTGTTGTGATAAGGCACTTTTTTAACCCAAAAATTCAAAAAGAACAACAATCAAGTATACGTCGATTACGCGTTGTTCTGAATTCAACATTGGCTGTACTTTATTCTGCCATAGCAGTTAGTCTTCCTAGCTTGCTTCCGGTATTTACCTTTGAAAAGCCAGCGGGTCCGTACAAAATTGGAACGATCACCTATGATTGGAAGGATACTCAGAGAGAAGAGACTCTCACACCAGAGCCTGGCGACAAGCGTGAGTTAATGGTACAAATCTGGTATCCTGCTGATACGAATGCTAAAGGTAATATGGCTCCTTATATTTCTAACTCTGATGTTTTTGCAGAGGGATATAGTAAAATCTTGAATTTACCGAAGTTTTTATTCACAAATTTTGGTTATGTAAAAACACATGCTATTGAGAACGCTGAGATTTCTAATCAGGAAACAACCTATCCGGTGCTCCTGTTCTCTCATGGTTTTAGTGGACATAAAAATCAGAACACTTTTCAAATTGAGCAATTAGTCAGTCAAGGCTATATCGTGGTAGGAATAGATCACACTTACAGTAGCACGGCTTCCGTTTTTTCTGATGGTCGTGTAGCAAATTATGTGCCGCAAAAAACTGAATCAATTGCATATTTAGATAAAGCAAATGAAGGTTGGGTAGAAGATGCTAAATTTGTGCTGGATCAAGTAGAGCAACTGGCCCAAAATGATCCTGAAAACCGTTTTACAGGTAGAATGGATTTGGAGAATGTAGGTATGTTTGGTCATTCCTTTGGTGGGGCAACAAGCACCCAAATGCTCATGACAGATTCAAGAATAAAAGCAGCTCTTAATATGGACGGCGTTCTATATGGAAAACTCCGAGTTCCTGCGGATGGGCTGAAAAAACCGTTTATGATGATGAGTGCAGATGACTCAATCAGAGAAGCGAAGGTAACAGATGATATGGAGTTGATCGAGTTTATAAAGGAAACTTTGCCACGGTACAAGTATGTAACTGTGGGAGGGAACTATTGGATGAAAATTAAAGATATGAAGCATATGGGCTTCTCCGATTTATATCTGTTTTCACCGCTTTATGAACGAATGGAAGGGGTCGACATCCAAAAGGCTTACCGTCTAATTAACGACTATTCATTGGATTTCTTTAATCATTATTTAAAGCAGCAGCCATTTAAACTATTAGAGCAAAATATTGGGGATTATCCAGAGTTTACGTTGCAGAAAGGTTGACTGCTAAGGCGAATAGTTGAGGGTGTTTAGCCCTCAATTATTCTCGTCCTGAATTTTCCGTATGCTCAAGTCGCCATTCTATTCCTTGAAATAGTAATTGATTAGCTTTTGAGAGTTGGTAGTACTGTGGGCTGAGAATGGCACATAACGTTTCGCATCGTTCGAGTCGTTTAGTTTTGGTTCTTTGAATATATTTTACAAAGTAATGGAAGTAATCTTCTTTATTGTCCAATTGCTCTGAGTTCGCATACAGCCTAGCAGTATCATCGACAATGGCCTGTACAACCGGACTGCTGGCAGGCAATTTTTGTTTCAACGCCTTATTTAATCGATCATGGATGTTTTCGAGCTTTCTGACCAGTGTTGTAGCGTTATATTTTGGCTGATGAACAATATTCATGTACAGAAATTCAGTGTTTTTTAGGTCTTTTATAAACTGTGGATCATTTATGAGCTCCTGCAACTCACGCCAAGCAGCGGTTTGTTTGGCAGAGCTTTTCACTTGATTAATAATATATTTGTTAAAATAATGAAAAAATGAATCCCTCCACTCTTTTGGAATGCCAATTAATAATTGGGATTCCTTCACTTTTTTATCGATAAATTGTTTTTTATGCTCGGAATTTATTGTTCGTGCGTTTACTAAGTTATGAAGATACTGCAATGAATCCCCGTCATGTTCCTTTGCTTGACGAAGAATCGATATCATATCCATAAGCGTAGTAGCCTGTGTTTCCAAAGATTCAATCTGCCAATCAAGTGCTTTATCAACTGGAATTTCTTCGGATAATATTTTGCTTATTTCATCAATTCCGAAATCCAGATAACGCAGGTTTGTAATCATTTCAAGACGCCATATATCTTCATTCGTGTACAATCGATGTCCACCCTCAGTATAACTTGTAGGCTTCAGCAATCCAATTTCGTCATAGTAACGGACTGTTTTTATAGTAGAACCTATTATTTTAGCTGTTTCACCTATAGTATATTTTTCTTCCAAATGATTACACCCCTGATTGGATCACTTTATAATAATTTTAACATCATAGTTCATTTGATGATAAATAATGTCATTATTTTATTTTACGATAAACTTGCCATAAATGAATCCTTAAAACATTGAAAGCCATAAATTGAGAAATTGGACTTGCATAGCTGTGAAGATTTTATCAACAAAGTCACCATAACTAAATTGTTATAATTATAAAATGCGAAAATATCGTCAAAGCATTTACGCATTTTAAATTTTTCCATATTCAAACATTCCAAGAGCAGCAACTTTCATTTAGAAAATTCTGCTCCTGTCAATTATGATTGCAACTGAGCTCCTTAAAGGCTAGTTCACATTCTCAGTAAGGTAGATTAAGGGTGAAGAGCGCGAGCCATTGCATCTAAATAGTTCTGACTTGCACGTTGACTTACCTCGGCTTCAGGTACAAAGACTTCAAAGCAATGGAAGCAGCCAGGATAGAGATGGAATTCAACGTCTACACCTGCTTGAGCAAGCTGTGTTACATAGTGAATGGTTTCATCCCGAAATAAATCAAGTTGCCCCACACACGTATACATAGGAGGAAGTCCCACTAAATTGTCTGCCCTCGAAGGTACAGCGTAAGGAGAAAGCTCATTGTCTTCCTTTTTCTCACCCAAGTACATATTCCAAGCTGTTATGTTATTTGTTCGGTTCCATGTTGCATGGTTTTCTGTAATCTCATAGCTTGAAGGTGTGGTATTGCGGTTATCAAGCATCGGATATAGAGGCATCTGAAATATAATAGATGGACCGCCTTTATCTCGTGCAATAAGTGCAAGGGCAGCTGTTAGTCCACCACCACCACTTGCCCCTGCAATAGCTACTCGATTAACATCAATACCAAGCATTTTTGCCTCATTTGTCATCCACACTAGGCAGGCATAACAATCTTCAATAGCCGCTGGATAAGGATGCTCAGGTGAGAGTCTGTAATCCACAGACACTACAATACAATTTGCTGCCTGAACAAAGCGCTCGCACAAAACATCATCCATATTAGGGTGTCCCATTATATATCCACCCCCATGTATCCATAACATGGCTGGAAGTTTATCATGGTTTCGCCCAATCGGTTCGTAAATTTTTACTAACATTTCGCCAACAGCATTTGAAATCATTCGATGGGTGATTTTTACATATTTTGATGTCTCTAAAGGTGGATTTGACAAGAGACCCCTACTAAATTCTAGATTGTCCAATTGAAATCCCGGAAATTGAGAGAAACTCTCCTGTAATTCGGTAATACACGGCTGTCGATTTTCAATTATATTCCTCCAATGAAATACTAATATAAAATAGGATTCTTTTTATCTTCATTCAGCAAATGTTTTTTGCTCGAAAGCGTAGCGGCAGATGTTTTATGAGCGAAAGCAAAGCGGCAGCAACAGATGTTTTATGTGTGAAAGCAAAGCGGCAGCAACAGATGTTTTATGTGTGAAAGCAAAGCGACAGCAACAGATGTTTTATGTGTGAAAGCAAAGCGACAGCTACAATTACGCCAAGGCGAAATTAATGGTATTAAAGGAGTGAATGTGACTCCTGCTCCTCTTCCCATTTAGCAACTTCCTTACGTACACGAGGAGCAACTTCTGTTCCAAGTAACTCTATGGCACGCATCACCTGTTCATGTGGCATCGTGCTTAAAGGCACATACAACATAAAACGTGTAATTCCAACATGCTTACGAAGATGAATAATTTTATTAGCCACTGTATCTGGATCACCAACATATAAGGCTCCCTCAAAACTGCGTGCAGCATCAAAGCTAGAGCGATCATAATAAGCCCAGCCTCGTTCTTTCCCTAATTTGTTCATGCCTGCCTGAGTCGATGGGAAAAATGTATCTGCTGCCCTTTCTGTGTTTTCTCCGACAAAACCTATTGAATGGGATCCTACCTGAAGTTTTGATAGATCATGACCTGCATGAGCAGCGGCTTTTTTATACAACTGTACAATGGGAGCAAATTGCATTGGACTACCTCCGATAATAGCGAGCATAAGAGGTAATCCCAGAAGACCCGCTCGGACGGCGGATTCTTGATTGCCACCGCTGCCAATCCATACTGGCAAAGGGTTTTGAACAGGTCTAGGATAAACTCCTAAATCATTAATCGCTGGTCGATGTCCACCCTCCCATGTGACTTTTTCAGATTCACGTATTTTGAGCAACAATGCTAAATGTTCTTCAAACAGCTCATCATAATCCTTTAAGTTATAGCCAAATAAGGGGAAGGATTCGATAAAAGAACCTCGTCCTGCCATAATCTCCGCGCGACCATTTGAAATACCGTCGAGTGTAGAGAAATCCTGAAAAACTCTTACAGGATCTGCGGAAGAGAGCACTGTCACAGCACTAGTTAGTCTTATTTTTTTCGTTTGAGGTGCCGCCGCTGATAGAACCATTGCTGGGGACGAAGCAGCGTAATCTACCCTATGGTGCTCGCCGACGCCAAAAACATCTAGTCCTACTTGATCAGCTAAAATTATTTCCTCAACAACTTCACGCAATCGTTGTGCGTGACTTATCACGACCCCACTGTGAACATCTGGTTTTGTTTCTACAAAAGAAGTAATACCTATTTCCATTTATTATCTCTCCTTGTCAGATTAGTTTTTTATTCGCCATGTTGCTTGCAGAAATGGAGTCTTGGTTCAATAAATATATAGAAACTAATTATTTAGTGGATGTATACTCCGAGTTCATTAGGCCTTATCTTGGCTGGTCATTGCCCAAAAAAGAAGGGCGAAGGCACTAATTGAGGCTCCAAGTAAACAAACGCCTCCCCAGCCAAAGTATGCATACATTTGTGTTGAAGCAATTGATCCGCTTGCACCGCCAATAGAATAGAACACCATATAGCCAGCTGTAAGTCGACTTCGTGCTTCAGCTCGCAGAGGAAGAATCATAGCTTGATTTGTAACATGAACGGCTTGCACCGCCAAATCAAGAAGAATTATGCCGATGACTAGCGCAATTAAAGAATGTTCAAGATAACGGATGAACAACCATGAAAGCAGTAGTAGAGCTAAAGAAATACCTGTCGTTCGCTGTCCATAACCTTGATCGGCCAATTTCCCTGCTCGTGCTGCTGCCAATGCTCCAGCTACTCCTACAAGGCCAAATGCTCCAATCGCGCTGTGAGATAGAGCGAACGGAGGTGTACTAAGCGGAAGTACCAGTGAAGTCCACAAAATGCTAAAGTCAGCAAAAATCAGCATGGCTAGAAAGGAGCGGATTCGTAATGTTCTTTCCTGAATAAACAAATCAAGCACTGACCTAATTAACCGAATATAGGACAATGATTTTACCTCGCGTTCAGCATGAGGTAACACCTTGGCAAACATACAAACCATCAAAAGCATAATGACAGCAGATACCAGATATACAGAGCGCCAGCCTGCAAGATCCGTTAATATACCAGCAAATGTTCGAGCGAGAAGTATGCCAATAACAATGCCACTTGTTACAATACCAACAACCTTGCCCCTTTCGGCAGAGGAAGCCATTGTTGCTGCAAATGCCACAAGTGTCTGTGTCACAACTGCGAGTAGCCCCACCAAAGCCATACCTGCAAAAAGTACGGTGCTTGAGAAGGCAGTACCAACGATAGCTAGAGCTATTGTAGATAACAGCATTTGACCAATTATTAATCGTCGTTGGTTCAGTAAATCTCCAAGAGGTACCAGCAATAGTAAGCCTAATCCGTAAAAAATCTGTGTGATGGTAATAACAATACCAATAGTGGAATGATTAATACCAAATGCCTCAGACAATTGATCAAGCAAGGGCTGTGCAAAGTAAATATTGGCGACAGATATTCCACAGGCAGCAGCAAACAACAATGTAACAGCTCGTGTTATAGATGATGGTTCCTTCGTGTTAGATATGGCTGTGGATGATGAAGAATCTGTTATTTCATTGTAAAGAGGCGGATGTTCTAAATTTGTCTGTAGTTTACACATGCTTTTCCCTCCATTCACATTAGATTTTAATTATAACATACCGTTCGGTACAATATAATTATTGGTAAATATATATTAATTTCATTTGTAATGTCAATAAATATTTATATGACTAAAAATATTAAATTCAAATTTGACATGAATACTACCTGTATATATAATAATTACATACTGTTTGGTATGAATTTAATGACAATAAAAAATAATCCTTAAAAATTAAAGTGTAGAGGTGTGCTCTTATGGCAAGAACTCGTGAATTTGATGAAGGTCAAGTCTTAGAAGCAGCGATGCAACTATTTTGGGAGAAGGGATATGAGGCAACTTCATTAAGTGACCTTACCTCTAGAATGGGTATTCAACGCCCTAGTATCTATTCCACTTTTGGAGACAAGAGAGAATTGTTTGAAGCTGCACTTCGTAGATATACAACGTCTCGTGCATCTGATATACGATCTAGACTTCAAAAATACGCGTCTGTAAAAGAGGCATTTTCCATCTTTTTTGCAGATATTATTACCGAGGAATACGAAGAAGATCTCAGTAAAGGTTGTTTTTGTATCAATACAATGGTAGAGCTTGCTCCTCATGATGAGAAATTTGAAGTCCTGACTAGAGAACATCAAATGTACTTAGCTGTTATTTTTCAGGAGACAATTGAACGAGGAATACAAACTGGTGAGCTGGATGCCAACACAGATGCAAAGTCTTTAGCACAGGCATTGATTGTAGCGTTAATTGGTATAACAGTTATGATGAAATCTCGACCACAACGTTCCTTTGTTGACAATGCAGTCGCAGCAACACTCACCTTATTAAAGTAATTTGATTGAGTATAAATCAAGAAAACGAAATTTAAATAGTTACAAACCTAGGTCCTCCTTTAGAGTAAATTTTCTAAAGGAGATTTCTTATGCTATAAATTCTCATTTTATTGAAACGATTTACAAATCTGTATCATCTAACATATAGAAACAAGAAAGGAGGATGGAAAAGTTGCAAGAAAAGTCATTATTACTAAAGGCGAAAAAGGGTAATAACAAAGCTTTTGTGGAGCTTTTGCAGAATGAAAAATTGAAGCTATATAAAATGGCCTATATTTATATGAAAAATGAAAATGATGCTTTAGATGTTGTACAGGAGACGATAGCAAGAGCCTATAGCAATATCCATACAGTCAAAGAAGAGCGCTATTTTGCAACATGGCTGATGAGGATCCTAATTAATACAGCTATCGAGATACTTCGAAAAAATCAAAAAATAGTACCTATCTTGGAGCAACAATCGGAGCAAATCCAAATTTCAAGCTATGATGAAAGGTTAGATTTACTACAAGCTATAGAGCAGCTTGAAGAGAAGTATAAAACTGTCATTCTATTGAAGTATTACCGTGATTTATCTACAAAGGATATTGCCGATTTATTAGATTGTCCAGAGGGCACAGTGAAGACAAATGTGCATAGAGGCATACAGCAGCTAAAAAAATATTTTAATAAGGAGGGGGAGAATTATGGAGAACAATATTAAAGAAGTAATAGAGAGCATTGATGTCCCCATGGAAAAGCTAGATTTTGCTATTGAAAAAGGTATGGGCATACAAAGGAAAAAAGACAAGAAAATATGGAAAAGAGTGATCCTTTCAAGTGTGGCAAGTATAGCCTTAATTGTAGGTTCCGGTTTTATTTCTCCTAAAATGGCAAGTGTATTGGCGGACGTGCCACTTATTGGGTTTATGTTTAATATAGAAGAACATGATAAAGGATTAGAAACAGCGCTTTCTGATGACAATAAGGTAGTCTTAAATAAGACAGTTACTAGTAATGGTACAGCTCTTACGATAGAGGAAATTGTGTTTGATGGAGCACGATTAAATGTAGTTTATTCAATGCCAGAATATAAGGAACTTTCACAAGCAATTATAACTGTCAACGAAAGAGAACTAAATGTTCCTGAAAGTTTAAAAATCTTAGAAGATAAAGATATATTTCGCGGGTTATTAGAATTTCCGATCGCTGAAGAACTACCTGATAAATTTGATTTAACCATAAAGTTTTTACAGGTGGGTTCAACAAAAGGAGAATGGGTATTTTCTACGCCTATTAAAAAAGTAAATAATCATAGCAATAAAGTAATTGCTGGTCAAACAGGTAAAGTGAAAGGTAATACCTTTGTTGTAGAAAGTATGGATACTTCAACAACGACGACAAAGATCAATGTGAAATTTGATACAACTATGGATAAATTATTTTCTGAAGAGTCTGGTGTACTAAATGCAACAATAATGGATCAGCATGGCACGCCACTTAAAGTATTGGATCAAACAGGAGGTGGCGATAACAAAAGTACAACTTACACTTACTTAATAGAGCCCTTACGTCAAGATATTACTGAGGTAAGAATAGCTTACTATTTCTTCCCGTTTAACTTAAATCGTAAGGATTTAATTGTCCCACTAGCAAACTCATTCCCACAGCGAATATCACAGGACAAGATGGGGGATTATGTTATAACTGGAGTAACAAAAAAGGAACATGAGGCTACACTTTCCTTTTATATCGATAGTGAATTTCCTTTTGATGATACACTGACACCTTCCTTTTTTGAGATTGTGTCTGATTCAGGAGAAAGCCTTATCACTAATTATGTCCATGCAGTTGGACCAAATAAGTATGAGGTATCATATCAAGCAAATGTAGGGAAACCAATTGTTCATACTGTAACAACGCCATATATGGAACTAGAGCCATCTGCTATAGTCACAATTCCAGTAAAATAGTTTGAAAAAATATCTATGAGAATTCTCAGTTAATTGAGGGGGCTCATAGATTTTTTTTTAAATCTTTACTGGTACTTGGTTAAAAAAGAAAAATTTTTAGTTATTTATGTTGTTTTTCTATATGAACAAAAAAATTTACTATAATCTAATGAAAATTAATTTTTTTAATAATCTAATTGTTGACTCAATTCTAAAAAATATATAATATACTAGTTATTAGAAAATTTTATATTTTTTAGTTATTATTCTTTTTTGAAAATGAGGTGGTTATTATGGCGAAGTTTTTACGAACGAAGTCAATCGAGCAAGCCAATAAAATAACCGAAGTTGAGCGCTTTAAACTTAAACGTGAACTTGGGTCATGGCAATTAATGCTATATGTTTTAGGAGCCACAATCGGAGCAGGGATATTTGTTTTACCTGGAACTACTGCCGCTCTACATGCTGGACCAGGAGTTATTGTTTCATTCCTAATCGGTGGGATTGTCACCATTGCAGTAGGACTAGCGTATGTAGAATTTGCAGCAATGGCACCTGTCGCCGGAAGCGCTTACACCTATTCTTATATTGCGTTAGGAGAAATTATCGCATGGATGATAGGGTGGGATTTACTATTAGAATTTACGGTTATTGCTAGTACAGTAGCAGTTGGGTGGAGTGGTTACGTAGATTCATTTTTACAATCTGTAGGTATTCATATACCCGAAGCCCTTACAAAAGATATTGCACATGGCGGGATTGTCAATCTACCAGCCGTAATTGGATGGCTTATCGTAGCTTGGATTGCCTTAAGCGGAATTAAGAATGTGGGCCGTTCAAACACGCTATTTACTATCGCAAAGGTTGCAGCGATCATCCTGTTCCTTGTTATAGGTACTTTCCATGTTAATCCTGTAAACTGGACACCATTTACGCCATTTGGTTGGTCAGGTGTCATGGCTGGTGCAGCGTTAGTATTCTTTGCTTTTACAGGCTTTGACGGTGTAACAACAGTGCTTGAAGAAGTAAAAAATCCACAAAAAACAATACCAAAAGCTTTAATTGGTGGTCTGAGTGTATTAACACTTATTTATGCCCTTGTTGCAGCGATTTTGACAGGGATTGTACCATTCCCTGATTTAGATGTTCCAAACCCTACTGTATTCGCGTTACAATCTGTAGGTATTCAATGGGGAGGTGCTATCGTCGCAGTAGCGGTTATCTTTGGATTACTTGCTACAATGATCGCAAATACAACTAGTGCCACACGCGTTCTATTTGCGATGAGCCGTGATGGACTTCTCCCAGAGCGTATTGCGCAAACGAATAAAAAGACTGGTGTGCCTGTACTATCAATCTTCATCGTCGTATTGACAGGTATTCTATTGTCTGGATTTTTATCAATCGGTGAGTTAGCGGAATTTGCTAACATTGGAGGCTTGACTGCGTTTGCATTAACAACAATTAGTGTAATTGTTCTTCGTTACACGCGACCAGATCAACCTCGCGGATTTAAAGTACCAGCAATTTGGCTTGTAGGAATAATAGGTGTTGGTGGTTCACTTGCATTAATCTTCAGTCTTCCAATCTTCACGATACTGCGCTTTTTAATTTGGCTTGCAATAGGCTTGGTTATATATATAGCCTATGGATACAAACATGCTAAAGTAAATACTAAAAATCAATGATGTAATATGTACCCCTTTAGAATTCTCTATAGGGGTACTTTTTCTATAGAAATGTATAAATTACAAATCAAAGGCACACTTCTGCGAAAATCTACATATTATAAGATTACATTTCCTGACATGCCCAGGCATCAACCTCTACTTTTATGGAAGGTGCAGCAAGGGCTACAACATACATTAGAGTCGTACATGGAAGATGTTGGCCAAGAAAATCACCTATTATTTGCTTTCGTTGTTCTGCGTTCATCTCCCCAACCAAATAAAAAACTAGCTTCGTTAAATCCTGAACTTCCATATTTGCACTTTCAAGATTCTTTCGGATATTTTCTAATGCAATCTTTAATTGGGCTATTGAATCTTCAGGTATCGTTCCGTCTTTCTCCATTCCGATTTGTCCAGATAATGTTAACCACTTCTGAGGTCCTGTTATTTCAATTTGATGTACATAAGGAGCGACTGGTTGATGAATCTCCTTCGGGTTTCTTGTAATCTTCATAAAAATCATCCTATCTATTTTTTAGTTTAAAATTATGTTAAAAATAACATACTGATTCTAAAGATTAAAAATTATATTTAATACTATTATAAAGGAACATAAATTGGATATGCTCATTTAAAAGGTTATAATAGATAAATAGAATTAAGGCTTATAACGCTGATATAGCTCTCAATAAAGTACAAAGTATTGTTCTCATTTTTAATTTGATAAGGCATGCAATTCTTTTCCGCTCCTTGGATTTATACATTCATCTCCTAAGACACTTGTAAGGCAGATATAAGTAAGTCTTATTTCAAGAGATGATGGAAATAATAATCCAAAGAAGGGGGAGTATTTACATAAGAATGATACGTAATGTTCTACATCAATTTATTAATTACTTATGTTCATTTGATAGCGAAACTGGAGCAATAAAAACAGCGAAGCCGTTTTGTAGAAGGAGTGAATACATGAGTAATTTCTTTCGGAGCCATGGATTTAAACGCTTTATTATTCTAGTCGGAATCGCTGTTGCACTCTATTTAATGCGTAGCATGATTAATCTTATTCTTCTTACCTTTATTATTACCTATTTGATGAATCAATTGGCTACCAAGACAACGGCAGGAGTTCGTAAGTATGTCCCGATGAATGAAAAAGCAGTAACTGTTACCCTGTATTTGTTATTAGTGGCAGGAATCGTTGCGGTAATTTATAAATATTTACCAGTGGTTACCCAACAGATTACACAGCTTTTTGATCTTATCTCTAGCTTTAATTTGGACCCAGATGATAATGAGATTGCCAGATATTTGGCACCTACCTTTGAGAAGATTGAACTTGGTAAATATTTAGAACAGGGTGTGGACATAACTCTTAAAAATATTACGAATATTGGTAAAATCATTTTACACATCTTTATTTCGTTGATTTTGAGCTTGTTTATTTTGCTTGAGAAAAAGAGAATTACTGAGTTTACGGCTAAATTCAAAGAAAGTAAAATTGGTCCTCTTTATGACGAACTAAAATATTTTTCAAGAATTTTCATTCGCTCTTTTGGTAAAGTGATTGAAGCACAATTTATTATTGCAGCAGTGAACTGTGTTTTATCAGTTATAGCTCTTTCCATTATGGGCTTCCCACATTTAATTGCCTTGGGAATCATGCTCTTTATATTAGGATTAGTACCAGTTGCAGGGGTCATTATTTCCTTACTTCCTCTAAGTATTATTGCCTATAGTATTGGTGGTTTAATGTATATTGTCTATATATTGGTAATAGTGATGGTGCTACATGCTATCGAGGCATACTTCTTAAATCCAAAGCTGATGTCTGCAAAGACAGATCTTCCTATTTTCTATACATTCATCGTCATTCTCTTCTCGGAGCATTTCCTTGGTGTATGGGGATTAATTATAGGTATTCCATTATTCATGTTTTTACTCGATATTCTGGGAGTTACGTCCTCAGAGGATGAACTACAAAAGGCTACGACAGTGCATGAAAATAAACAAATCGAATAGTATTATTTTTCAAAAAGGAATCAAAAGAGTCTAAATGATTCCTTTTTTATTTTCCTTCCTTAAAAAATAAAGAAAATAATACTGATATGTGATATATTACATATCAGTAGAAGAAGTATTGGGAGGCATTGATGATGGAACAATTTGATACTAAGAAAAAGCTCAAACGGACGTTCGTTCGTGAGGAGGCATATACGATTATAAGAGATTGGATTGTTGATGGAACTTTAAGGCCCAATCAACAATTGAGAGACAAGGAATTAGCAGAGCAATTAGGAGTTAGTCGAACGCCAATTCGAGAAGCATTATTGCGCCTAGAGGATGAAGGATTTGTACAAACAAAGCCTAATCGTTCAACAACTGTATCTCCTATTGATGCTACGGAAGTATTCCATCTTTATTCTATTGGCTGGACGCTTGAACAATTAGCGATGAAACAGATATTTGAACATTTAGCAGATGATCATCTACAAATGATGGAGACAGTTAACCTTAAACTTAAAAAAGCAATTACTGAAGGAAATCAAATAGAAGCGGTTGAATGTGATAATGAATTTCATGAAATTTTTATTGGAATATCTCAAAATAAGGAATTAAAACGGATACTTACTGGTGTCAGACAAAAGCTTAAACGTGTTGAATTGTATTATTTTGATTTAGTAGAGGATGTTCATTTTTCCCATGAGGAACATTTACGTATTATCGAAGCTATTAGACAAAAAGATTTATCTGTAGTACTCAATGAAATTGAACAAAACTGGAGATTAAGTTTTGCTAGAATTCAAAACCGTCTTATTGGTTAATTCATAGAACGAAGAGGTTTACAATGAATAAAATACAAAGCTATATCAAGGAATATCATCCGGTTGTTCATGTATTAGTTTTCGGTACGGTTTTAATTACCCTAACAAGCTCTATGAGTATGCCCTTTTTAGCTATTTTTTTAAGTCAATCTGTAGGCTTAGATTTTGCAACCATTGGATTTATTATTGGTGTAGGTCCTTTAGCTGGAACATTTTGCGGGTTAATTGGGGGAGTTCTTTCAGATTTTATTGGAAGAAAAAAATTAATGCTTCTTTCTTTAATAGGATTAAGTATAGCCTTTGTTGGTTTTATTAGTACAACAAATTTTATGGGTTTACTTTTCTTTAGTATTCTTAGAGGAGTAGCTCAGGCTTTTTTTGGCACTGTTTCTAAGGCACTAATGGCTGATTTAACACCAGATCATAAAAGATATAAAATGTTCGCTAATCGTTATTTATCATTGAATATTGGTTTTTCTGTAGGTCCTATGCTAGGAGCGCTTTTAGGTATTGGGGGCAGTACGATAGCATTTGTATTAACTTCCGTAGTGTATATCATCTATGCCGTTGTTTTATTTTTTATGCTTAGAGCTATTGATGAGAATGAATCAGTATCTGAGGAGAGCATTAATATATCATTATTATGGAATACAATGCGTAAGGATACGCCATTACTATTATTTATTATTGGGGGAATGTTATTAACTACCGTGCATGGTCAAATGTCCGTGACACTTTCCCAACACTTACAAGCAAATATTATAGATGGAGTAAAATTATTTGCAGCGTTGATGAGTATTAATGGTTTCACTGTACTAATACTTCAAATTCCAGTAACGAGATGGTCAGAGCGATTTACATTTACTCAAAGAATCTTATTTGGATGTATTTTATTTGCTATTGGAGAAGCTGGGTTTGCCTTTTCAGCCAATTGGACACCCTTCATTATTTCGATGCTTATATTTACTTTAGGTGAAATACTTGTTATTCCTGCTGAATATGCTCAAGTAGATGAAATTACACCATCACATTTACGTGGAACTTACTATGGCGCTCAAAGCTTAGGGGAGTTTGGAAATTTTGTAGGTCCTTGGTTTGGAGGCATCTTGCTGTCAGTGTATGGAGGAACAATGATGTTTTTATTTATGGCCTTCATATCCCTCTTAGGTAGCTATTTCTTTTATTTAGGGAAAAGGAATTATACAAGAAATTCATTAACAAGTGGAAAATTTTGATTCGATAGAATTGTGGACAATCAACATGATTATATTGAATCAAATGCGATTTCAATAGCACAATAAAAGTTTGAACATACATTAATGCCATAGATAGAAGTAATTAGAGGACTATAGGATAGTAAAGAAAATGGAGCTTTTTTAGGGGCTCCTTTTATATTTCATCTATAACTATAGTATTATTACGCTAGATTATGTAAAATTATCCAAGAGGGGGTGTTATAGTGAAAAAAGTAATTTTAACTTTATTAACAGCAACATTAGTATTTTCGTTCACATCATTTAATGCTGAAGTAGAAGCGAAAGAGACATTTAAAAACTGCAAAGAATTAAACAAAAAATACCCTAAAGGTGTAAAAAAGGGTCATTCAGCATATTCAGCAAAGCTTGATAGAGATAAAGATGGCTGGGCTTGTGAAAAATAAACAATATAAACCCCTTTCGTTACGATTTTACGAAAGGGGTTTTTCCATGTAATTTAAATTAAAATTGTATGTGATTTTCTTTTCATAAATATAAAAATTAACAGCGCAGTGATCCCCTCAGCAACAGGGAAGGTCCACCAAATAGCTTGAGGACCAAGAATCTTAGGCAACAGCACAAGTGTAGGTATGAATAATATAATACTTCTTAATAACATAATAGATGTGGCAAGTCGAATTTTTTCAATCGATTGGAAGAATTCTGCATACACCATATTAATGCCAAGAAATACATAACCGATAGCAAAATGAACGAAGCCCTGTGAAGCCAAATTACGAATTTCAAATGTACTATCTCCAAACAGTGCCATTAACTGTGATGGGAATAACATGGCGATAATAGCAGTTGTTAATCCAAAAATAAGTGCTGTGGCAGTGCCAATTTTCAGAAGTGCCGTTAATCTTGTTACTAATCTTGCACCATGATGATAGCTAACTAGTGGCTGAAGCGCCATACCAATACCAAGAAAAACTGTTAGCAGTACCGTATGGATATAGTTTACCATTGCGTAGGCAGTGACGCCATTAGAACCTAAATAATGTAAGAATGTCACGTTATAAAGAATGATGATTACTGCCACGGATGCTTCAACAATAAAGCTTGGTAACCCGATTGAAAATATTTTCTTTAAATCAGAGATGCTGAAAAAATTACGTACAAATCTTAATTCGGATTGCTTTCTGAAGAAATGTAGGCAGAGTACTGACATACCGATAATTGTGGAGAGTGCTGTAGCTAATGCACAGCCAGTTACACCATAATTGAATACGAAAATAAAGATATAGTTTAAGATTATATTTAAAACAGATGTTGTGATTAAACCCAGCATTGCAAGCTTTGGATTACCGTCATTACGAATAAAAATGCTTAGTAAATTTTCAATTGTATAAAACACACCAAAGATTAAAATAACGTGTAGATACTCTTGAACATAAGGGTAGGTAGCATCACTGGCTCCAAATATATAGGAGATCTCTTTTAGATTCAATAAAAGGAATAGAATCAGTGTCAGAACGACAACAATCATTGCTGTGAATGCTAATGTAAAGATTTGATGTGCTCGTTTTTTATTGCCCTCTCCAAGAGATATAGAATATAGTGTAGCTCCACCCATTCCAATCCAAAGAGAGATGGAAAGGAGAATAGAAAAAATTGGAACAGCGATATTTACACCTGCTAAAGCTGTTGGTCCAACACCATGGCTCACAAAAATGCCATCAACTAAAATATTTACTGACATTAATAGCATACCGACCATAGCTGGGAATAGGTATGATAAAAACAAAGGCTTTAGAGGTCTTGTTTCGATTGGATTAATGGTTGTCATGGTCATGCACCTCCTTGACCATTACCTTTTCCCCTTTATCATCCAACTCTCCGTTAAAAATAAATCCAAAATTTTTATATAGCTGAATGGCCGCAAGATTGTCGTCATAAACGCTTAAATAAATGTTTTGGCAGCCGTATGTAGCTACCAGATGATTAATAAGCTGCTGTAAAAAGTATTTCCCCAATCCTTTGTGCTGATATCGTTCATCAATAAAGTAGCGATCTAACCAAACGCATTCAGAATTGTCCACATGAGGGAACATACCATACATAGCAAAGCCGACTGCCGTATTCCCTCTGTACAAGCCAACAGGTATATAGCGTTTATCGATTTCAGCTTCTGCTAAGCATTGATCCGTGCTTTCAATAAAATTTTGCTGATTAGCCGCGATGCGTAACGTTAAAATTTCCTCTTTGTTTAAAGCTGTGATGTCACGTATTTCCGTGAACATAATGTCAAAACCTTTCTAATTTTATTGTGAATAGCTACAATCTAATGTATATAGTTACTATATAGTCAAGGGGAGAAACTTAAAAATGTTTAATAAAAATGTAAAATATTTTACAACTGGTGAATTTGCAAAAATCTGTAAGGTTAATAAACAAACACTTATATATTACGATCAAATTGGCTTATTATCGCCTATCATGAAGGATAATAAGGATTACCGTTATTATTCCATTGCTCAATATGAATTTTTTAGTGTCATTGAGCTGTTAAAGGCGGTAGGTATGTCTTTAAAGGATATTCAAAAATATATGGCTGAAAAATCACCAGAAAGTTTTCTAGACTTAATGCATCAGCAAAAGGAAATTGTCGCCAAAAAGCGTAGAGAGCTGGAGATGATTGAAAGCATTATCGATGTCAAAATTGATTTAACACAGGAGGCTCTACATCTTGATTTTGATAGTATTACGATTGAGCATTTACCAGAGGCAACATTGTATTTAAGTCGAAATATTGAGGATTCAACGGAGGAGCAATTTGTTAAGGCTGTCTCCGATTTTATTGATGAGTTGGATCGCTCTCAACTAGACACAGGTTACCCAATTGGGGGAATTACAAGGAGGGAGCAGGTGTTAGCGGGTAACTATGATAATTATAGTTACTTGTATATTGAGCAGCCACATCCACAGGAGGGTCATCCTTATTTCGAAGCGATTGAAGGGGATTTTATTGTGGGATATCATGTAGGGACATCCGCGACACTTGGAGAATCCTACAAGAGATTATTTAAGGTCATGAGCGAAAAGGGCTTTGAACTTGGGCAATACGTTTATGAGGAATATATTTATGATGCAGTTATTAAAAATCGTGAAGAGGAATACGTAACAAAAATTATGGTGGAAATAAAAAAAGGCTGTTGATGCATCTCTGCCTATCAACAGCCAAAATTATACAAGATCCTTTATATGCTTTAGTGTAAAGTTAAGTTTATTTCCGGATGTGCCTTCTGTATTTCATTTAATTTATTTTCATGGATTCCTTTTAAATTTTTATCAAAAAAGCCAAGTGATAATTCATTAATTAATTTATAAATTGCATTTACATCAGCTCCGGATTCATTAATAATCGGCGAAACGGCTGCTAAATCTGTAAAACTTCCGTGATTTGTTTTCGGAATAATAGCTGTATAGACACCAGGCTTTTCAATTGTTTTATTTCTTAGATAAGATTCTACAAACAATTCGTCACGATTACCAGGCTGTTGGCTATATGCTTCCTTCATAAAGTTAATGGATGCCTCAGCATTCATCAGCATAAAGGGCTTTGCAGGTCCATGTGCAGGCATTGAATCGCCATACAATCCACCATCCATATCAATTGCTGCTTTAATACGACTATCTTTTACTAGCATTTGAGTAGAAGTAGCGCCGCCAAAAGAGTGACCTAACATACCAATGTTGTCAAAGTCAATTAGTGAGGCTATTGGATGGAAGTTCTTATCAAAATCAGCTTTGATAACTTCATCTAAAACAAATGATGCATCCTGCTCCCAAAGTTTGATGCGATTATTCAAGAACGTAATTGTGTTTTCAATTGGTGTAAAATCAACTTGATCGCCATCAGGGAATATGGTTGTTGCCGCGTCACCTGTAAAATTTAGAGCAACAACAATATAGCCGTGACTCACTAATTCCTCTAGCTGAAAGGTATTTTGGCGACTATATAAACTCATGCCATGTGCAAATAATAGAAGTGGGAATTTTTCTTTGGACTTTATAGGTGTCGCATCCTGATAGGAATGGGTTTTCGTCAATCCTAAATGTGTCGTAGCAATATAGGGAAATCCCTGTGTCGCTGCCAATTGCTCTGTTAACGCATCTATATGTTCAAAGTAGGGAGAAGGCTGTCCTGTCCCTTTTTCAGCAGGATAGTATACCTGAACCATTAATTCGCGATTCACCTGATGATTAGGCACGACAAATTCCTTGCGATTTTTATCAATAAGATGAAATGTCTGAGTTCCTACTGTATATTCTCCTGTCGGCTCTGGAAAAGACATGATTGGAAATAACTTTGGTAATGTGAACATTGCAAAAGTGGCAACAACAATACCTAAAATTTTAATTATTTTCATGCTTAATTTCTTTGAAACAATTGTACTTTTTGGTTTCACAAAAACCTGTAGTGTTAATAACAGCAAAACAATATAAGCAGGGATCATACGCCAGTTAGCACCAATGGTCATAATTGTTCCAAATAACAAACTATAATTGGCTGCTATCACAAATAGATTTATTCTAGTTACCCCACGTTGTCTAAAAGTCAGTGAGATGCTCGATAGTAATAAAATAATTGTAAATAGTACTTCTAAGGTTTTCATCATTTATCTCCTTTAACATACATACGAATGTATGTATTTAGTTAAAAATGTTTTAATCATATATACATACGAATGTATGTAAAAGATTAAAATAATAAACTACATAAAGTAGTCATAGAGTTGAAAAACTAAATGGTCAAGG
>NZ_DKJS01000013.1:28730-29004 GCF_002455205.1 Lysinibacillus sp. UBA6686
TTTTCTTCCTTCAAAAGTAAAATAAAAACATGTTACTCACCATCATTAAATGGATAGAATAGTGGTACAATTCTATAGCTGTCAACCTACATTCTATGCATAAAACTACTTTTTCACTTTACATAAAGAGCCACTTATTACTGTTGCTCTTCATTCACATAGAAAAATGTTATCAAAGCTCCATTTTTGCACAATATAATGATGGCTAAGACTTCAAATCTATCACTATTAATTTGTGTGAAATGCCAGTGGTTGATTGGAGTGTAGACTGAGT
>NZ_DKJS01000013.1:29080-41504 GCF_002455205.1 Lysinibacillus sp. UBA6686
TAGTATTTCAACAACATGACTACATAAAGTAGTCTACTATTCCTGAACTTTATCAAATAATGCTAAAAAAACATCTTTCAAATCATCATTCATAAGTGGCATTCCGATTCCTTTGAACATCAAACTTATATGTTCAATTTTTTGAATAAATTCAGCTCGGCTTACACGAAATATTTCAGGATTCATCCAAATATCAAAAAGCATTGTAAAGGTTTCAGCTGCTTGCTTAGGAAAAGCAACTTGCAATGAGCCGTCTCGATTGCCCTCATCAATAATTTTTTGAATACCTGGTGCAACAACTTGTACGCCCTCTGTGATGCGACTATAAACAAATTCAGCAGAATTCATTTTAAAAGGGATTGTGGATAAATCTTCTTCCTTTGTGCTTTGAGAAATTGAAAAGGAAATGCCTTGTCTTAAACGTTCTAAAGCATTTAAGTTTTTTAAATCTGATATGTCATTAAAATAATTATTTGCCGTTAGCATTTCCTTTGTGATGGCATCAATAACATCAGCACGGGTTTTAAAATGATGATAGAAGGCTCCTCTAGTAATATCCCCCACATCATCTACAATCTCTTGAATCGTTACATTATCCCAACCGTTTACAGTAAATAATTTAACAGCTGATTCAATTATTCTTTTTCTCGTAACTTCTGGATATTTATTTCTGGCCATAAAATATCTCCTTATAGATACATTCGAATGTATTTATAATACTAGAGGCAGTTCTTTAAATTGTCAACAATAGACTATTTGTGAGAATCACTTAAGAAAATTAGAAAAGAACTAGTAGAGATAAGCCATTTAGCATATATTTTGAGTTTAAATGGAGGTAAGATCCGCGTGTTTTTAGGTAAATTAAAGTCTACTCCTAATAAGTAAATGAACTTCTGACGATACATTTAATGGAGAAAAAATGTAACACTTTATCCGAAAGTATTTTTCTTTACATGGAGGAATAGTCATGCAAATATGGATTGATCGATGGACACATTTATTAAAACAGCTTGAACAACAAGGAGCTTGGATGCATCCACTTGAGATAAAGCCTGTAGCGACTGAGCAAGAGCTATCAATGGTAGAGATGCGGCTTGGTGTTCCGATTCCTTCCGAGTTCCGTGATGTATTACTTCATTGTTCTCGACAAGTGGGAGTGTATTGGTCTTTACCTAATGAGGCACTACTCCCTATTGAGCTGGACACGCCTTTAGGTAATTTTGGTTGGAGCTTGGAGGAACTCGAATTCCCTGATTTTGGTGGAGATAGTGAAAATGAAGATGAACAATTATATCTACAATTTCATACGGCTGGAAACGGTGATGCACTTCTTATGAAGGCTGGGGATGGTTCCGTTTGGTATTGGAGTCATGAGGAGGATGAGTTCGACCTGCTAGCCTGGAGTTTTAGGGATTATATAGAGAGGGTTACAACTTTAGGATGCGTAGGAGTAGATTGTGGACAGCATCGACAGTTTTGTAGTGAGGATGGACTGGATTTAAGCCTGACCAACTCTCAAATCTGGCTAAAGTGGCTTGAACAATATTTAACTTCAACATGGAAGGAAGCTATGTATCATCTGGATTCTTTACTAATATATGTATCGATGCATGGTGTGAAAGAGGAAGAAGTTCAACAAGCATTTACACGGTTCGATTCTAGAAATGTGTATACTGTACTTCGTAATCAAATTGAACAATCACAGCGTCTAGTAGATAAAGAAGCATGGTGTAAGGTGCTAGTAAAGGTTTGTGCAACAGAGGCAAGTGATTGGATAAGGACACTTTGGAAAGACCGAAATGATATACCTAGTTGCATTCGAGATTATTTAACAGCCTTCTGTCTACCAGAAGAAGAGGGGCTATCTCTTGTTCTTCAAGATATTCAGAAAGCGCAAATTGATTCTTATACAGCTTTACATCGACTACGTCATTTTCATAGCTCAAAAACGATAGCTTGGATGAAACCCTATGTTTCCTTTCCGATAGGTGGATGGGATCAGCTTTTAGTCGAATCACAGCCGAGTGCAGAAACATTATTTGAGTGGTTGAATGGTAGTGAAGTAGAGCGCCTAACAGCTATACGAGCAGTATGTCAAATGATGCAGCAGGAAATTAAGCCGTCAGATCAAGTAGATAAGGAGAAATGGCTGCAATTGCTTGCATTTTGGAAGGACAATGAAGTACTACGAAAAAATAAACAGCTATTTAACCAAGCTCTAGAAGGCTTGAATCATTGGTGAAACCTATTGTAAGGAGGAGAAATGCTTGAGCTTTTTTACTATATTTGCTTCTTTGAATAATATAGAGGATATCGATTGTAAGATTTCTGATGTTTTTAGTAAAGGTTTTACTGTTGAAAAAAATGAAGATGAGTATCTCATAAAATCCAAAGCATTATTTAATAAATACAAATTGATAATTAGAGTGATGTCTGAAGATACAAACCCAGAATACTTTGCGAATAATATTCCTGGAATGATGGGCTTTTACAACAGTATTCCTTTTGAAGATGACAATTTAAAAGAATTAGTGTTAACGCAAATTTCTGTGTTAAATACAGTAATTGCAATTGAATCTGAAAAAGAGATAAAGGATGAACAGATGCAGTTATTTACAAATCTACTATCAGTGATAGGGGGTATTGGCTTTGTACCCAATGGCACCTTATTAGACAAAGAAGGAGAAGTCATTGTTTATCCTGATGGACAATCGGGACCATCCAACTTTAGACCTTATGCCTGTACACAAAAGGTGAGGGGACAAGAGGTGACATCGGAAGAAGGCCATCAAAGAAAGAATAAAACAATAGCCTATTTAAAAGAAAAGGGTATTCCATATACAGATTCACTCCCGCAACTTCCACCAATTGAGGCTTGTCAGTTTAGAACCAAAAAGGATATTGCTAGGAGAGCTGCAGCTTTACTAATTGTTATTCAATTTGCTTGTGATGTGGCACAAGGAGAAAATGTAGAGGAATCAAGAGACTTCTTTAGCAGTATGTTGCGTAAATATGAAGTAGAAGACATTCTAACTGACAATGAAATAGCCTTTTTATATAGTCAACAACCAAATGCACAGGAAGCCATTAATATTTCATGGCAATATGAGGCTTATTGGACACTAATTTGGGTACTTGGATTTGTTGACAAGCTTGATTTTCCTGATGAAGTATGTGATTGTGAGTTTGCTATTCAAGTTATTTCTAACTGTGAAACGTTTGAGCAATTTTATCTTCAAACTACGATGCGTAGCCAGGAAGAAATATTGGATGAAGCCGACAAGACCTATAGGCTACACTGGGCTTGCGTAGACAGTCGTATACAAAAACGAATGACTCCTGCTGATGTAAATGAAAGTATTGTTATGGAAAGGCGCAGAGGCCTATTCTGGTTGATTGGTCATCACAATGAAGACTGGGATACGATTTCGATGGATACTTAAAAATAGCAAACTAGAAAAACTAGTTTGCTAAATGCTATAAAATTTATTCGATGTAATTTGGAATACTTACTTTATCGATTAAAAGGATGCCATCAAATTGATCACGAGGAACAAAGCTCTCTTGCATAACTCCCCAACTATAGGATATACGTGGCTCAAACATCCATGAATTACCTCTTTCATTTTGGCGATTTCGTAAATCAATAAATGTGTATGGCTTCTTCGTTGAGGAAAGGATATCCTCAGTAGATCCTTTGACTGGAGGTAATACAGACCAAGTTTCACGTGCATTGCTTGCATTTTCTCCACTTGCCATATATAGACCAAGTACATAGCTATACTTTTTATAGATGTCTGGTAGACGTTCACCCATTAAGTTTAGCGCATAAGGGGAGCCCATTACTTCAGATTGGGCCTTGCGAATATGGTCATTATGTGCCCAAACAATAAACTTTTCAGTCGGATAAATCTCCTCTGCTAGCCAAAGTAAATTTTCCAACATGCCTTGATCCCGCCATTCCATAGTTTTAAAGAATGAATCATATTTATTTTGCTCAGTATCAATGTTTGATTGAATAGATAGTTCTACATACTCTTCTGCTAAGCGTATACGGTCAGCTAATGTACGCTCCATAAGCTTTGTAATATGAGGCTCGCTCGGATAAGCTGCTTTTAACTCTTTCTCTTTAAGTGGTATTTGTGATTTTACTTGTTTATACACATCGATAATGCTTGGTTTGGCCTTTTGATATCCTTTTAAATCCTTGCTGTAGGTCCAATCTACAAGCTGATTCTCTACCTCCCTGAACTGTTTAGCAAGCTGATTATTTTCTAGCCATCCCCCATCTGTAAAGGCACCTTGTTGTTGAATATCAAAGCCAGCTAACATAAGAGGCTGCTCTGTAGATTGGGTTTTCTTAGTATACTCAAATAACGGTAGGGTCTCTTTTGACCACCATACACCAAAAATTCCATCCTTCATTGTCTGCTGAGCCGATTGCTTATCAATTTTCCCCTGAGCATTCATAACGTTCCCCATACCACTTTCAAAGGCAAGGACGTTGTAGCCCATTTCTTGGTGTAAAAACTGAATGATACGTGTTTTTGCTAGGCTAAACTCTGCTACACCATGCGAGCTTTCCCCTAAAAAAACAATACGCTTATCGTGTAATAAGGGCTTTAGCATCTCTAAATCTTCAAATTTACTGGATGCAATTTTTGTTGATTCAAAGGATTCAGGCTGAATGGAATTTAAACTATATGCATGGTCATTCACCCAATTCTTCCAGTCTTGTAGTGCTTCATTAGATGTACGAGCTTGCTTTACTTCTGATCCCTGCTCTAAACTTGTCTGCTCTGCTATCTTTGGAGCAGCCACTGCCGCATTTGCATTCCCATTAAATGCTATAAAACTTGTCAATGCAATACTTAAAGATAATAGCATTTTATTTCTTTTCCCTTTTGTCATTGTTCATCAATCCCTCGCAATAGATTGAACCCAATTATACGCAGGTAAGTTTAAAGTTAAGGAGATTTCTGTTTAAATTTTGTTTAAATTTGGATTTATGTCTTGAATCAGGAAGATAGATTAAAAAACCTCCAAAAGTGTGATATCGAAAAGATAGGACACTTTGGAGGTGTTGTATTTAACTTATTTATAGTGGTATGTACTAGTCCTGTGATTGTTGCGTTGTATTTGATTAAACCATGCACGATCCTTTTCTTCCTGCTTTAGTGTATTAACAATTGTTGATGAGCAGCTAATACAAATTTTTTTCTGTGTAATTTGCCCACATCGTTCACAAGGGGCACCTAGATTAGGGAAAATTGAATTTTTTAATTTTCCTGCCTTCACCCATTTATAAAGCAGCTCCACGGAAACCCCTGTTAATGCAATGACCTCATCATTTGTTAAATAGCGATTATTTTTTCTCAGTAAAAAATGATGTAGTTCAGAAAATATATCTTCCTCTCTCACATCAATTGTTTTGACAAATCGGTGCATAGTAACTTCTCTCCTTATCCTTTCAATTGATAATTTTTCCAATATCTTCGTTTAAGATGATTGACTGTTCATCATACTTATAATTTTCCCAGCGATTGCGAGCCAATTTACGATATTTATTGGAAACATTTCGATCTGCAATTAATCGAGAGAATCCCTTTTTCGCTTCAGTCATGTCGCCAAGTCGTAGGCTTAATTCTGCATGTAAATATTGAATTCTTTCACTACCTTCTTGATTGGATGCAAATGATTTACTGTAAAAATCCCTTGCCGCAAAAAGGTAGCGCATTTCTGATTCCTGATCCTCTTTTAAGCGATATAACCAGGCAATTTTTAAAGCGAAATTTGCCATAAGAAGTGATTCTTCCATAGATGCCCTGGACACTAAATAAGCAAGCTTAAAACTTATAATGGCATCATCCACTGTACGCTCTTGACAGATGTTCATAGGTTTTTGAAGCTCTTTAATGTACAGCTCATCGATAAGGAGCATGAAAGGCCCATAGGTTCTTGTCATGGATTTATGGTAGGCATAGCCACAAAACGGACAAACAGCGACTTCATATAGCAATGGATTTAAGCCCTCATAGACGGGCATGAAATCTGTTTGCTCTTCGACAATTTTATAACGATTAGGACGTACCTTATAAGTGGTAAAGTGCTTTTTGCAAAACTTACAATCCACACTACTTTCATAGTAGTAAATGTTAAATGCCATAAGAATCAACTCCTTTACGCTGATTTATTAATTATTTCTTTTGTTCTATATTTACGATGGGTATTATCGTTCAATGTATTTAATTGATTATCTTTCATTTTAACAATTCTATGTTCTTTGGTATACTCCTTTAGCATTATTAAAGTGAAAATATTATTACTTTTTTGTTTGTTGAGGTTTCTATATGTATTTGCAATAGTGTTTTTCAGTATAATGAATAAAAGTTAAATGGATTATGCTTTAATGTAGGTATTTGTAACTATTTATGTTGATGGATGAAAATGGAGTGTGTATGATGGATTGCAAAATTGTTTTTTTTGACGTAGATGGAACACTTATTAATTATGAAGATGGCTGTATTGAAGAAAGCACAAGGAAGGTAATAGATGAGCTAAAACAGAGGAGAATTCGTATTGTTGCGGCTACAGGTAGACCTTTATCAATGTGTCAAAGTTTAAGAAACATGGGTATAGAGACATTTATAACCGCAAATGGTGCATATGTTAAGCATCAAAATCAGGTAATACATAAAGTACCAATTGACAAAAATATAGTCCAAGCAGTTCATGCCTTTGCTAATGAGAATAAACAAAGTCTTTCATTTTTTACAGAACAATTATTTATGAATAACGTACACAAGCCAAGGACACTTAAAGCCCTGCAAGAAACATTATCTTTATCTAAATTTCCTGAATTTCATGAAAATATTGTAGAACAGGAAATTTATCTAATGTGTTTATATGCTAATGAAGATATTGAGCAAATATATACAACACAATTTCCTCATTTAAAATTTAAAAGATGGCATCCGTATATTACGAATGTATTGCAATCTGATATTTCCAAATCGATTGCTGTTCAGGCTGTACTTGATTATTTCAATTTAAGTTCTGAGGAAGCACTTGCGTTTGGCGATGGCGATAATGATATAGATATGTTAGAACAGGTTGGTTTTGGGGTTGCAATGGGTAATGCAAGTGAGGCATTGAAGAATAGTGCTGATTATATAACGAAGAAATCCATTGAAGGGGGTATATATTATGCCTTGAAAGAGCTACAAATAATTTAAGAAAGTAATTATTTGGAATCGAATAATATTTTTAGTAAATTTAGAGGGGATGTCAAAGTAAAAAAAGATTGAAGCTATGGCACTCATAATGTTAACTACATTGAGTATGATAAAGCTAACGAAAGTTATTAAAATGCTTTAGGTGGGATGATTTTATGGCACATCATGTACAATCTCTTATTGAACATTACGGGTATTTTGGCATAATTCTTATCCTAGTTGGAGGGATTGTCGGGCTGCCTATTCCTGATGAAATATTTTTAACATATATAGGATATAGTGTATATCGAGAAACACTAGAACATGTTCCGGCATTACTTAGCGCAACTATCGGTGCAATAGGTGGCATTACTTTAAGTTATTATATAGGTTTTCGATTCGGGCTACCTTTGTTACATAAATATGGTCCGAAGATTCATATTACTAAGCAAAAAATTAATTTTACTAAAAAATTATTTACGAAAATAGGACCAGCCTTATTACTAATCGGTTATTTTATTCCAGGTGTACGCCATCTTACCGCATATGTAGCAGCCATTAACAACTATCCTTATAGAAAATTTGCCATTTTTGCTTATGCAGGCGCGTTTATTTGGACATTTACTTTTATTACATTAGGAAAAGTATTAGGTGAGAAATGGCGCTATGTGGGATTTTACTTATCTCACTACAGTATTTATCTTATCGTAGTATTCATCATATTAATGTTGGTCATTTATTATTTTTTCAAAAAAAGAAATAAATAAGGGTCTGATTCTTCTAAGCGAATAAGACCCTTATTTATTTTTAAGGTAAGATGGCAAATGAACGAACAGGGAATCCAGACGCTCTTTCTGGTTTCGGTACAATATTGAATATGACAGCCCCTTTTGGCGGTAGCTGATCCAAATTTGTTAAAAGCTCAATTTGATAAGTGTCTTGCTCAAGTACAAAATATTCACCATCTAACTTACCATTTTTGCGAAAATCCGCTGCTGAATCAGTGTCGAAAGTCTCGTGACCAATAGCGTTAATTTTTCGTTCTTTAAATAAAAACTGTAATGCCTCTAATCCCCAACCTGGTATATGATTATGACCCTCAGCATCCTTATTATTAAAGGCATCCTTATTAGGCCAACGCTTACTCCAATCGGTACGTAGGGCAATAAACGTACCTGCTTCAATTTCTCCATGCTCAGCCTCAAAGTCAAGAATATCCTGAACACTTAAGGTAAAATCATTATTTTGCTCGACTTCCTTCGATTTATCAATCACGATTAAGGGTAGTACTAATTCTTTTAAATCCAAATCTTCTAAAAAGCGTGTGTCCCTAACAAAGTGGATAGGTGGATCGATATGTGTTCCATATTGTCCAGGAAAAGTGAATTGCTGCGCAAAGAAACCATCATCATGTGAAAATAAGGTTTCAAACTTTGCATCCTCAAACATAAAGAAGTGAGGTGAATTTGGTCCAAATGTATGTGTTAAATCCACCCATTTTCTTGATTTCAATAGCTGCACTGCTTGTAAAAGTTCATTCGACATCGTATTTACCTGCTTTCTATTAGTATGAGTTATTCCTGCTTGTCTTACTTGTCCAATCATAACCACAAAAAAGAGTCCTCCTTGGAGAAGAGGACTCTTGTGTAAAGCAACAAATGTTAGTCTTCTCATCTTCAAGGCAAACATTTTGCCAATTGGAGTTAGCACCATACCTATAGGCTGGTTGCTGAGACTTCATAGGGCCAATCCCTCCGTCTCTCTTGATAAGAAATGCAATATAAGAATTTTCAGAAATAACGATTACAAATACAATAGCATATTTATTTATAGTTTACAAGTTCAATAGGGATACAAGGAAAACGTGTAACTTTTTATTCTTTCTGTTACAGCCATGAATTTTTTTGAAGACCTTGTGTAATTAGGGATTGATTTGTTTTTTTTGTATTGATTTTTGTAAAAAGTAATTTTCGCCAATGGCTTTAATATGCATGTCTTTTATCAGTAAATGTTGAATTAAAGTTTCTATATTTTTTCTGGTAGTAAAACAAATTGAAGTTTAGTATCAGGCGAGTTTGGTCGTAAATAATCCAGTTTGCTAGTTTTTGTACCTTCATGTTGACTTTTCTCCATACTTTTTTGAAAGCATTGTACTATGTAAATGAAACATTCCACTTTTTAAATAAAGCTCCAATGCTCCTTGTGTTATAAGGCTAGTATCATAATCAACCATTCCTTTTAAAGCTAGGAAATGTTTAGAAATTAGACTAGGAAGTACGGTAACCCCAACGTGCAATCCAGGGAAGATAATCTTAAAAGCCCAAAAGTGCGGAATTCATTTACAATTTTCATCATGGAGACAGGGCTTCGTTAGTCAATAGGAATTTAAATTCATTGATAGAACATAATTTATTATGTGGATTGGGTCTCCTAAAATATAAAAGAAATATTTGACATTTAAATAGTTAGGTGCCATACTACATGTATGGTTAAAGATAAAAATAAAATGTATGATATGAATGCTGCTCCTTCGTTTGCTCAATCGAAAAGTCAAATTGAACGTTACCAATTAGAAGTTGATGCACAGGCTATACTTGTCGCATCGAGATTAATGGCTGCAGGTGCGATGCTAGGAAGTGCTGCGGAAAACCATTTTTCTAAATTTGGTTTATCTACAGGTCGCTATCGATTATTAGCTGATCTTGAAGACAATGATGGTGAAGAATTGCCATCTCAATTAGCAGAGCATCTTGGGATAACAAGAGCTACTGTGACAGGTTTAATTGATATTTTGAAAAGAGATGGACTAGTTTCACGGCGTTTGAGTCCAGAGGATGGTCGTCTAAAATTAGTGACATTAACTGAGAAAGGAAAAAAACAACTATCAGATATGGCTCCAGAACATTTTGCTTGGTTAGAGTCAATTGTTAACTTTCTAAGTGTCGAGGAGCGAGGGGTTTTTCTTGAGTTATTAGATAGAATAATGCAAGGAATTGCAGCGAGTGATGATAGCTCATATGATTAAAAGAAACAAAAAGGTTAGCTGGTAGGCTAGCTTTCCTTTTTGATATATAGTTAGGTGCCTAATTATATATCGTGGAAAAATGGAGGTCTAAAATGAAAACGATTAACGAAGTTGAGGATATTCATCAAGAAAATAGCTTTATTCTATGGCAAGAAGTATTGCTTGCGTTTGTTATGCCTACCATTATGGCTGGAATTGGAGGGCTTTTCACCAGTGATGTCTCACTATCAATCCGAGCTTGTACTTCTATTGGTGGATCTTCAGCAATAATTGCTTGGGTAATCGGGTTATGGTTTCAAAAACGTGGGATTTATAAAAGTCGGATTGCTTTTGGACATTATTCTATAATTGTAGCTTTATTTTTAAGTATAGGGCTTTTATTAGGGTTAATCGGTGCTTGGATAACATTCATAGTAATGAATTCCTTTATTCAGCATCAACAATTAAATGCATTTTATTTTCTTTGGATAGATCTCCCCTTATCTTCCACAATTGCTAGTGGACTGATTGCTTGGAGATGGAAATATAGTATTCATAAAAAAATTCATAGTGGAGGCGTTAAAAAATGATAGTAGTAATTGGAGCAACAGGAATGATTGGTAGAGAGCTAGTAAAAAGCTTAATGAAGAGGGATACTCAAATCCGAGTAATTAGTAGAGATCCAAACAGGTTATTAAATGAAGTAAACAGCTTAGATTGTTCTGCTGTAGAATTTATGGCAGCAGATGTCTCTAATCCCGAAAATTTACATCGCGCACTGTCTGGGGCTAGTCAGTTGTTTTTAGCATTATCCAATACACCAAGGCAGGTTGAAATTGAGCAATCCATTATTCAGAAGGCAACTGAAGTCGGTATTGAGCATGTTGTAAAAATTTCTTGTCCTCTCTATCAAGAAAGCAGTCCAGTAGCTATAGCTGGATGGCATCAAGAAATTGAGCAAACATTAATGCAATCAGGCCTGCAATATACAATATTACGTCCCTACGCATTTATGCAAAATATACTTAAATGGCGGGACACCATTTCTTCCAAAGGAGTATTTTTTGGTTGTATGAGAGATGCACAATGCAATTTTATTGATTGTAGAGATATTGCAGATGTGGCAGCAGAAATATTTATGAATAGGAAATTAGCAGGTCGAATATATACACTTACAGGGGCAAAGGTGTACAGTTATCCACAAGTAGCGGAAAAATTAACCATTCTTCTTAATCACCCTGTCCGCTATATTGATATGGACCCAGATATATTAAGGCAAAATTTGATAAAGCATAATGAGATGCCAATCTGGTTAGCGAACCATGTTGTTGAAATTCAAATAATGTCTGTAATGGTGCCAGAAAAACCTACTGATACAGTTAGGCGCTTGTTAGGGAAAGAGCCACGTTCATTAGAAGCGTTTTTATATGAAACGAGAGAGAAATTTTTATAAAAATATAAGGGGCTCTTATGAAAGAGCCAATTTGTAAAAGGTGTTGTTACCAATTTAAAACTAATGAAAGCTTACAACATTCACTATCTGTAAACACAATCCGAATATTATCTGGTGTATAGTTTGTTTCAAATGTCATAGTAATACCAGACGAGATGATTAACCTTTCAACTTCTGATTTTTTTGACTTCTGTGCGGCATCCATAAGATCATGTGCAAATTGTTCTGATCCGTCAATTTTATCTGTAAGTAGCTGAATCTGCTGCATAATTCTCTTTACTCGCATGGCGGAAATTTTCAACTTATTTGTATTGACAGCTGGAAATGGATTGGTATTAATCGGGTTTGTCGGCATAGCTAAATATCTAGCTGGTTGGTGATGTGCTGGAGGATTTACTATTGCCAATGTTGGATAATAGGTAGGATAGACAAATATCGGATAAGGGTTGTAATACAACTAAATTCCTCCTATCCACTTGCTAATACTATATCTTATGTGCAGCGGGGACTTTCGGTGTTCGCTACTTCTAGGGATTCACGTCTAGGGTATTATCAAATCAATACCTAGGATGAGTGAAGAGAAAATTTAGCCGATTGAAAGTAAGGAACCTGATAAGAGAAAGGGTTAGAGCTAATCGAAAGTGAACCAACCTGATCAAAAAAGGAAGGCACCTGATCAAAAAGAAGTCTAGGCTGATCAAAAGTGAAGGCAACCCGATCGAAAACAAGCTTAGGCTGATCAAAAGTGGAGGC
>NZ_DKJS01000013.1:41550-41797 GCF_002455205.1 Lysinibacillus sp. UBA6686
CAAAAGTGGAGGCAACCCGATCGAAAAAGAGCCTAGGCTGATCAAAAGTGGAAGCAACCCGATCGAAAAAGAGCCTAGGCTGATCAAAAGTGGAAGCAACCCGATCAAAGAGGAGCCTAGGCTGATCAAAAGTGGAGGCAACCCGATCAAAAAGGAGCCCCGGTTGATCAAAAAGAAGTCTAAGGCGATCAAAAACGAACACAACCTGATCAAAGAGGAGCTCATGCTGATCAAAAGTGAAGGCAAC
>NZ_DKJS01000013.1:41857-74389 GCF_002455205.1 Lysinibacillus sp. UBA6686
GCAACCCGATCGAAAAAGAGCCCCGGCTGATCAAAAAAAGAAGGCACCCGATCAAAAAGGAGCCCCAGGTCAATCAAAAAGAAGGCTTCGCACGTGTATAAGCCTTCCTTTCACAAATTTTTATCCAAGAACACGTAAAACATCATCTATTTTTTTGTTATGGGAGAGAATGCCGTAGTTCATCCATGTTAAGAAATCAACTTCGTAGACACAGTTGTTTTTTGCTGCTGGAAGGTTGCTCCAAGTAGGAGATTTTAGTATGACTCGTTCTTCTCCCTCGAAAATCGAATGTTGTTTGTCAAAGGTAATGAATATATGATCGGCATCTAAGTGAATAAGCTGGTCAATTGTTAGATGTGTTTTTCGTGTATAATGCGGGATATTCCATACAGACTCATGGGGCATTAAGCCGAGATCACGATATAGAATGGGTCCCGTATAGCCGCATTCGGGTCCTGCATAAAGGCTAATGCCTATAGCGGAGATACGGAGAAAGGCTACGCTTTGTCCATATACTGATTTTTGAAGCACTTTTTTTGCCTTTTGCACTTTTACCTCATACTGGTTAATGACATCCTTCATAATAGTCGTTCTACCTGTTAAGTCGGCTATTTGGAACAATGTAGTTCGCCAATCTTCACCTGGGTGTGAGAGGTGATAGGTGGGAGCCAATTGATCTAGCTGATGACAAGCTTTCCAGCGCTCTATCCCTTCATCTAGCATAATTAAAGTTGGCTTATAATGAAAAAGCTGATCCATTTGCCCTTTTTCAATATCAATATCTGGTATTTCTTGTAACCCTAGATAATCCTGTTTGCCCCATTTTGAATGGCTAAATTGAGCGATGGGTGTAATACCTAAAGCTACTAAAAAATCCTCTAGAAACGGTGCAAATATACGAAGGTTATTACTCTGGCCACGACGATATTGTCCAGGAGAGATACCAACATGCTCTTTAAAGCGACGATTAAAATAATATTCATTGTTGAATCCAACCGTTTGGCTGATTTCAAAAATACGGTCATTTGTTGTTACGAGTAATTGCTTGGCTTTTTCAAGACGAACATTATTTAAAAAGTTGAGTGGAATTTGACCAGTAATGTCCTTGAATATACGAGAATAGTTCCAGCGTGGGACAGCCGCTAATTCTGCCAATTGCTCAACAGTCCAATCCCGTTCATAATGCTTTTGTAAATATTTGATGGATTGCTCAACGGACTGACGAACACTTTTCTGCTGCTGATTAGGTACATTTTGATTCATAATGAATAACATAAATTCTTGGAAGCGTACATGTTGCTCAAATAGCGATAGCTCATCCATTGCTAGACGGTGTCGATAAATGATTTCTAACAAATTAGTACATTGAGAAAAAGGATGGCAGCCTAGTTCCTGAAATTGTGTAAACATAGAAAAGCAACCCGTCTGACCTTCTTGCAGTTGGATGATTTTAAATGTTAAGTGATAAAAACACAGCGCCCCAGTTTCATTGTGAACATTTATTTTTTGATTAGGAGGAATGAGCACACACTTTTCTTCAGTAAGATGGATAGTTTCATGATCACAAATTAGCTCTCCATGGCCGCTTATAACCACAACAAGGCTATGATGGTCACAATGATGTAGTTGCCACATCGCTGATGGAATAGAATATGAAATTTCTTGTAAGTGAAATATTTGCGATAAACCACTCATATTTTTCTACCTTTCCATAAATAGTTTTTTTAAACAATGCAAAGAAAGCCCTAAGAGAGCTTTCTTTAAAATTATTTTACGAACCATTTTTCAAGGTCATCGTATTTTAGTAGATTTGCAGTTATAGCTCCAGATTGCCAATATGTTCGGTCAGCAATATACACGTTTCCGTTTTTTACCGCAGGAACTGTTTTCCAAAGAGTATTATCTAACCATTTAATTGCATCCTGGTTTTCTTCAGAATCCCATGTTCCATTAGAAGGGAAAAGAATAATATGATCAGCGTCTAATTTAGGTATAGCTTCTTCTGAAAGTATCTCATGAAATTCCGTCATATCGCGGGCTAGTGGATGAGGAGTAAGTCCTGCCTCAGTGTAAATATAACCGGAATATCGATTTTTAACGCCAAATAATGCTAGTGTTTTATCGGCTACATTTAAACGGACAACAGCCACTGTTTCATCCCCAACTGACTTATCTAACTCTGCCTTTAAAGTCGTAATACGTTGCTGATAATTTTTAACAACCTCATCTGCTTTATCAGGAATGTTTAAGACATCAGCAATCGTTTTAACAATTGCCTGTGGATCTGCAAGGATTTCCTCTTTTAAGCGATAGGTAGGTGCAATTTTAGAATACTCCTCGTATTTTGCTTTATCAGCCGCGCCATCTACAATGATTAAATCTGGCTTGGCTTGTAATAAAGACTCCATGCTTCCTGTAATATCAAATTCTGGTGCATCCAGTTTTAGATAATCCTGCTTCCCCCAAGCTGGGTGATACCATTGGACAACGGGCTTTACCTCTAAGGCTGTTAGATAATCCTCCAAGTATATGGCTGCTACTCGCTGAGGGTTTGCGGGAATCTCTACCTCCCCAAATTCATCTTCCACAATCCGTGTTTCCACTGTTGATTGATCCTCTTTAGCAACATCAGCTTTCTCCTTCGAATTACAAGCTCCTAATACAAACGTCAACACGATTAAACAAAATAATGCTAACGAAAATGGTCGAATCTTATGCATTGCCATTCACTCCTATAATAAAGGTATTAGTAATTTAGAATGATAATCATTCTCGATTAATTCTACTAAATTATAGGGCACATCTTTTAAACAAACAATACACATTCTCTACTTCTTTCTTATACAAAATAAAGTACAAGGATTATTGTTTTTTGTTATCAAAAATTAACCATAATAGTGTAACAATCGCTGCAAGCATTACCATTAGGAATCCGTATAAGGGTGTATGAGCTAACGATTGATGACGAATAATAAAGCCGCCAATATATGATCCTAAAAAGATACCAATATTAAAAGCAGAAATATTCAATGCTGAGGCCATTGAAATAGCTGATGGCACATATTTTTCAGAAAGAAGAACCGCATAAAGCTGCAATCCAGGGACATTCATGAACATAAATAGCCCCATTATTAGAACCATGATTAATCCGATAATTGGCGATTCAAGAGTGGAGCCAATGCCAAGTAACGCTAAGGCAAGTCCCACAAAAATAATAAAGATGGAACGAAGCGGATTCTGATTAGCGAAATGACCGCCTAATGTATTACCAATAGCAACACAAATCCCATAGATAACTAATATAATGACGACAGCATGTGGCGAGTAACCCATATATTGCTCTAAAATTGGAGAAACATATGTGTACACAACAAAGGCACCACCATATCCAATTGCTGTAATGAAAAGGATTAATAACATGCGAATATTGCCTAATACTTTGCCGATATCGCGTAAAGAGATTGGATTACCTTTTGATAATTGGCTAGGTACTAACAACGCATTACTAATTAAACCGATAATCCCAATAATGACGATAAAGATGAACGACATACGCCAGTCTGTTACTTGTCCAATAAACGTACCAAGTGGGACACCAGTCACCGTAGCTAATGTTAAACCTGTAAACATAAAAGCAATAGCACTTGCTCGTTTATTTGGTTCAACTACATCGGCTGCTATAACAGAGGCGATGGACATAAACACACCATGTGCTAATGCTGAAATAATACGTCCAATTAATAAAATTGAGAAATTAGGCGCTATAGCTGCGGTTAAGTTCCCAACTATAAAAATAGTCATAACCAGCAATAAAACAGTTTTTCGACTAAGTCGAGATGTTAAGGCTGTTAATAATGGAGCCCCAACAGTTACACCGAGAGCGTATATAGAAACGGTTAAGCCAGCTGTGCTTAAAGATATACCAAAGTCATCTGTAATTAATGGTAAAAGTCCGACACTAATAAATTCAGTGGACCCTATACCAAATGCACTTATGGCAAGTGCCAGTAAGGTTAATTTAGCACTTGGCTTTTTTGAATGTGACATACTATGAAATATCTCCTTTGATTTTTTTATTTATGTGTAGTAATATTCATACATGCCTAAAAGTTATGTAGAGTACTTTTAGTTACTTTTGAATATTACAGGAGGTTACAATGCAAAAAATTTATAATATTGGTGTTGAAGCTACACTTGAAGTCATTGGTGGTAAATGGAAACCAGTCATTCTTTGTCATTTAAACCACCATGGTAAAATTCGAACAAATGAGTTTCGACGATTGATTCCAGGAATTTCACAAAAGATGCTTACAAGTCAATTAAGAGAGTTAGAGCAAGCTGGATTAATCAATCGAAAGGTCTTTAATCAAGTGCCGCCAAAGGTTGAATATTCATTAACACCCTATGGACAGGGCATGGAACCTATTCTGAACATGCTTTGCACTTGGGGCGAAAAACATGTTGAAGTATTACAGGATAAAGGCGAAGATGTTATTTTAAAACAACATGACGACGATATAGCCATGCAGCAAACATCGTAATGAGGGAAGAAAGAGACTGTCAAACACTAGACAGTCTCTTTTCCTTTTTAATGCTTATAGAGCAAAGTCATATTCATCTGGATTTGGTCCAACACGTTGTTCAAGATTCATCGCATTGATGATAGCCATTTCTTCGTCTGTTAAAGTAAAGTCAAAGATATCAGCGTTTTGCATCATGCGTTCTCTGCGCACAGATTTTGGAATCGTGATCACTCCATTTTGTACATCCCAGCGCAAAATAACTTGAGAGTTGGATTTCCCATATTTTGTTGCTAATTTTGAAATAGTTTCATCTTCTAGAAGGCCACCCTGCATTAAAGGTGCCCATGCTTCAAGTTGAATTTGGTGTTTATCACAGAATGAACGAAGCTCCACTTGCTGTAAACGAGGGTGGAATTCCACTTGATTCACAACAGGTTTAATACGAGCAAATGATAATAATTTTTCTAAATGTGCAACAGTGAAGTTACATACACCAATTGCTTTGATCTTGCCTTGTTCATAAAGGTCTTCAAGAGCCTTCCAAGATTCAACAAATTTATCTTTACCTGGCCAATGAATAAGGTAAAGATCTAAATAATCTAAACCTAACTTTTGTAAGCTCTCTTCATAGGCAGCAATTGTTTCATCATAGTTTAATCCGTCATTCCAAACTTTTGATGTAATAAACAGATCTTCACGACGTAAGCCAGTAGAAGCTAGCGCTTGTTTAATACCTTCCCCTACACCTTCTTCATTGCCGTAAATAGCAGCAGTATCGATACTTCGATAGCCAATCTCAATAGCGTTTTTAACCATTGCAGTAGTAGCATCATTCGGTACTAGAAAAACACCTAAACCTATACCAGGCATTTGTAGGCCGTTATTTAATGTGATTGTATCTTGTAAATGATTGATCATTTTAATTCCTCCAATTGTTTAAAGACTTGCTTGCTATTTCATTATGATGTCCCGATTAGGCAAAAAAAAGTACGCACTTTTTCGTGTCATAGAAACGTAGAGGTTACTTTTGTGAGTTGACAATGGTTGGGGTGAAAAAATTATTTTGTTAAAGTCGTTGAAATCTTCTTTACGATCTTAATTTCGATCTTAAAAAGGGAAAACTCCCAATCAAACGAGCATCATGTTTTTTTCCTATTTAGGTCAGTACAAGTTATCCTTTGCTAACTTTGATTGCATGCTATTCAACTAGACATTGATTATAATCTGGATTTTATGATGCTTTAGACGAGAGAAAATACGTTCATGCATGAGTAAACGTATTTTTTTGCTCCCAAAACAACAGTAATGTGTACTTTATTAGCTTTGGGGAGCATTTAAACAATAAAAAGAAAAACAAAAGTATAGTGAAGGTGAGTAATTTACAGTTGAAAGGAGGATATTTTGAAAGTATTAATTGTATCAATGTCGACTTTATTTAATGAAGCATTACAAGTAGCTATTCTCGATAGACGTCTAGCTTGGCAGGTAGATACTTATCAAATTCAAGCGCCTATTTTTAATCAAATAGTGATGAAAAAAATTAAAGAACAACCCTTCGATATAGTGGTAATCGAAGCAACAAATCAACATTTCACAATGATGATTGAGAGCTTGAAAAAACTAGAGAGTCCGGAAATAGACATCATGTTACTTGTAGATTCAAGGATGGGCGAGGTCTACCATCATTTAAAAGGTGAAGAACGTTGGACTAGTGTTACTAAAAATACAAATCTAGACGAATTTTTAATCTTGCTAGAATCCTTTAATAGTAATGTACCTTTTTCACCAAATATCTCTTTAAAAGAGGTGGATAAAAAAATTCTAAAAGAATTAGCAGTAGGCCACTCATTTGAATTTATCCAACGTACCCATGGACTAACGGTAGAAGAAATTGATCGGTCACTATATCGAATAAATACGTATTTTAAAGTACCAAATTATATAGAATCGATTGTTAAGGCTTTTGAACAGAAAATAATTACAAATTGAAAACACATGAGGGGCTACTAGCAAATGTTTTTATATGAAGGTACAAGCAAAGTAACTGCTTACGAATCTTTAAAAGCAATTTAAGGAGGAGAAATAAAATGAAAAAAATGGCAAGTCTATTAGCGGGCTTACTTATTGGTATCGTTGTTATTTTTGTTATAAAAATGGTTAAATAGGAGTGTTGCTTTATGACATTTAAAATTGAAAATTTAAATAAAAGTTTTGGTAGTAAAAAAGCAGTGAACAATATCTCAATTCGATTAGAGGAAGGACAGATTCTAGGAATGCTAGGAAGAAATGGTGCTGGAAAAACAACTACTATTCGAATGATGTTAGATTTAATTCCAAAAGATAGTGGACAAATATTATGGAAAGGCAAACCATTCTCTAAGAAGAATTTAAAAATAGGCTATTTACCAGAGGAACGTGGCCTTTATGCCAAAATGAATGTTTTAGATCAAATCATTTATTTTGGCATGTTGGAAGGAATGAATAAAAAAGAGGCTAAAAGAGAGGCCATAAAATGGTTAGAAAAGCTTGAAATCTCTTATGCAGCGAAAAAGCGTACCGAACAATTATCTAAAGGGAATCAGCAAAAAGTACAATTAATTACAGCTATTATACATGATCCAGAGTTTATCATATTAGATGAACCTTTCAGTGGATTAGACCCTGTCAATGCGGATATGTTAAAAAATGTGGTAAAAGAATTAATTGCTCAAAAGAAAACGATTATCTTTTGTAGTCACCAGATGGAACAGGTTGAATCGTTTTGTAATCAAATTTGTATTTTAAAAGACGGGAATTTAATTGTTTCAGATCAGTTAGTAAATGTGAAAAAATCGTATGATTATCGTTACCTAGAATTAGAGACAGTAGCATCTAACATAAAAGATTACTTAACGCTTAAACAATATAAGTTTACGCAAGAAAACAATCGTTATAAATTACGTATTCCGCGAAATATGAAAATATATCAAATTATTAAGGAATTTGGTGAGAAATTTGACTTGCAAGGAGTTTCATTAAAAGAGCCAAGTTTACATGAAATCTTTATTGAACGGACAGGGGGAGACGGAATTGCGAAACTTTAGCATTGTGTTTAACACCGTTTTTAAAGAGGCGGTTAAAACAAAAGCATACTTATATATTACGGTTGGCCTAGTCGCATTGAGTTTATTGCTCTTTGCTTCACCAGCGATCATTCATATGTTCAATAAGAACAATCCGGATGAGACATTTAAAATCATTAATCATACAGCTCTCGAATTGTCTGAACAAGAGTTAACAGGATTAGCTGGAAGCTGGAAAATTGTAGACGATGCGAATATAGAAGATCTAAAAGAAGAGATGAAAGCAGATGCATTAACGGGATTCTTTGTATTAGAAGATCAAACAAATATGATGCACTTAAATATCTATATGCCAAAAGTAAACAATGAAGTGTTACTCACGTTAGAATCCTATATTGAACAAAAGAAAGTAGAGTTAATTGTTGCTAGACAATCAATTGACATGGGTGTCCTTCAAGCATTGAAGACCCCACTACAAAGCAGTATTCAATCATTATATGAAACAAAACCAAATGCGTTGCTCATTATATATGGATTAATAACTATTATGTTCTTGGCTATTTCAATATACGGCAATAATGTTGCAACAGCGATTTCATCTGAAAAATCTTCCCGTGTTATGGAAGTCATGATTACAAAAGTAGCCCCAGTACCTATGATGTACGGGAAAATTTTAGGTATTGGCTTAGCAAGTTTAACACAACTATTTATTTTTATGGGAGCCCTACTATTATGGGCAAACATAGGGGTTTTTGACATTCCTGAAGACTCATTTGTCCAAACTGTAATGGAGACAATTACATGGGAAACAGCAGCGTACATTCTTATTTTCTTTATCATTGGCTATTTTATTTATGCCACTTTGTTTGCGATTGTCGGATCAATGGTAAGTCGTCCAGATGATTTAGCAAGTGCCACGATGCCAATTATGATTTTTTTAATGGCAAGTTTAGCAGTAGAAATGCTCTTTGTGATGGATTCTCCAGAAGGAAAGATGACGAATATAACTTCTTATATTCCATTTACAGCACCAATGAGTGTATTGATTCGAATTGTATATAACACGATTACACCAATCGAAATTGTTGTTTCGTTGTTAGTAATGATTACTTTTATTGCTCTATTTGCAGCAATGGCAGCGAAAATCTATCCAAGGGGTGTTTTAAAATCAGATAGCTTAACATTTAAAGAGTTACTTCAATTGAATAGGTAATAGAAAATAAAGAAATTTCTAATATAAATATGTTGTATAATGGTTTTGCAATAAAATGCTAAAAGGAGATAACGATGGAATTATTTACGATGGATTCTCCATTAACGGCCATTATACAACTACCATTATTGCTATATTTTTATACGTATGTATTAGATTTGCATTGGTCGAAAAAAAACTTAATATCGATTGTCTTGTTTTTATTTTTACCAACTATTGTATTGTATTTCTTTATTGGTCCTTTGGGTATTTCATATTATTTAGCCATATTATTACTGTTCATTTATCGAAAAACAAAAGATTTCGGGCATGCTATTCATGTATTTATCGCATTTTTTATTTTAGTAATTGGCGATAACATTTCGAATATCATTACATTTTATTTATTTAATGGAATTACAAATGAGCTAATAATGTTTATTAGTTATTTTACGATCTATATAACTTTCATTAAACTTTTCGCCTACTGTTATAAAAAAATTATGGAACATTTGATTAAACGCTGGGTATTTAATAGCTATGTTGCATATATCCTGCTATTTCTTAGTATTGTAACGCTTATCTTTATGTACATCAATATCATGGCAATCGACCATGATAACTTCTATGAAAGTGTACAAAATAATTTAGCGATGTTCTTAATCTATTTTGTATTGCTCATGATTAGTATCTTTGTCATTCTATATTTAGCATTTAAACAATATAAAATGAAGCAACGCGAACAAGAAATGAAAAATTTCGAATCCTATGTTACATCAATTGAACAAATTAACCAGAGTATGCGCAAATTTAAACATGATTATATTAATATTTTATCCTCATTGCGAACATTTATTGATAATAAAAACTATGAGGGTCTACATACATACTTCTATGATCATATTTTAGAAGCGAATCATCACGAGCAACTAAATCAACAAGCAATGATGATGCTAAATAACTTAAAAATAAACAGTTTGAAAGGGTTAGTGACAACGAAAATATTACAGGCCCAATCACATCAAGTACCGTTTTATATTGAAATTGTTGAGGAAATTACTGATATTTCGATAGATCCAATTATTTTAAATCGCATGGTCGGTATTCTACTAGATAATGCAATTGAAGCTGCACGAGGGGTTGAAAATGGCGAAGTACGCATGGCGTTTATCCATATGGATGAGGTTATTTTATTAGTTGTGAATAACACATTTGATAAGCAAATAGCTATAAAGGTACATGAAATTTATCAAGAAGGCTTTTCAACAAAAGGAGAAAATCGTGGTCTAGGCTTAGCTAATTTGCGTCAAATGATAAATAATTTACATAACGTTAATTTGAACACGAAAATTAATTCTCCTTATTTTATTCAAGAAGTTGAGTTTCAAAAGGAGTAGATAAGGATGGATATTGTTATTTGTGAAGATGATATAGTTCAACTAGAAAAAGTAAAAGAAGCAATAGAAAACTACGCTATGATAGAAGAAAATGGGATGAAAATTGTGCTTGCCACTACAAACCCTGATGATGTTCTATCATTTGTAGAAGATGGTAAAGCTGATTGCTATTTTTTTGATATTGATCTAAATCATAAAATTACAGGCATCGCATTAGGTAGTAAAATTCGAGAAAAAGACCCTATTGCCAGTCTAGTGTATATTACAACACATGCAGAAATGAGTTATCTTACATTTATTTACAAATTAGCTGCGTTAGATTTTATAATTAAAGATAATCCAGATACTTTAAAAGATAAATTATTATCGACTTTGAAAGAAGCGCATCGCCGTTATTTAAAAATAGGGGAACAAGATAACGTTAAAAAATTTCAAATCAAAACTACAGGACGTACTCATAATATTGATTTTCAAAGTGTTTATTTTTTTGAAGCTTGCACAGGCTCTCATAAAATTATTTTACATTTAGAAAATGAGCATTTAGAATTTTACGGTCGATTGAAGGATTATGAAGATTTACATGAAGATTTTTATCGTTGTCACAAATCTTTTATTGTAAATAAAATCAAAATTAAAAATATTGATTCAAAGGAAAGAATTATATTTTTAGATAATGGTGAAGTTTGTTATGCTTCAGCTCGCCTTATCAAAGGTTTAAAGTAATGATAATAACTTTTTATTAATAGCCTTCTCTTTTTAAGCAAAGGTTTTTAAAAAAGGGTTTCTCAATAAATTTTTCACCTTTAATAGGTTAAATAAATGCATTGACCAAATTGATAATTTTTTTAAATGATAAAGTATTTTAACCGAAGTAAATGAATTATTCGATATAACCCACCGCAAAAGGAATTTTTGGCTTAAAGGAGAATTTAAGTAATAATACTTTAAAAAGGGGATTAGAAAATGAATCGTTTAAATTTAATTACATTGGGTGTTAAGGATATGGTGGATTCACTAAAATTTTACCGAGAAGGGCTTGGCTTTGAGGTTGTAGTGTATGGAGAGGAAACCAATCCCGATGTTATGTTCTTTAATAATGGGGGAACAAAAATATCACTATTTCCAATTGAACGTTTGATCAAAGATATTAATGAAGCTAATCCACCAGAAATTGGTCATGGCTTTGGAGGCATTACTCTTGCTTATAATGGCAAATCAAAAGAAGAAGTTGATCGGGTATTTGAATTAGCTAAAAAAGCTGGAGCTAAGATTGTGAAAGAGCCAGAAACAGTATTTTGGGGTGGCTATAGCGGCTACTTCCAAGACCCAAATGGCTACTACTGGGAAGTGGCCTATGGGGACATGTGGCAGTTTGACGAAAATGATATGCTGATTATTCAATAATGATTTGATGCAGAGGTAGCAAACTAGAATAGCTAGGTTGCTATCTTTTGTTATGATTTCCGGTAAGTTTTTATAGATTTTGAGAGTGTTATATGTACTTCTGATTTTTAGTTATTGATTGTCTTTAATTTAAGGATAAATGTATAATGCAAAATATGTTTCTTTATAATAACTTTTCTAAAAGATATGGAGGATGAGCCTTGTTTCGTATACTGTACATAGAAGATGAAAAAGAGATTGGTCAATGGGTCACGAAGGATTTAATGGAGAGAGGCTACGAGGTAACGTGGCTGGAATCAGGTGAAGAGGTTGACAAGCATATAGCATATAAGGATATTGCGATATTGGATGTAATGCTACCAGGGTTAGATGGCTTTTCAATTGGTAAAAGAATTAAGCGAGAAAATAAGGAAATACCCATTTTAATGCTTTCTGCGCGTACTGCCGTTGAGGATAAATTAGAGGGGCTGAACTTTGCTGACGATTATTTAACAAAGCCATTCCATCCTGATGAGCTTGTTGCACGGGTGGAGGTATTATTAAGAAGATATCAAAAGAATGATGATGTACTAGAGCTTCAGCATCTTAAGATTTTTACAAAAGAAATGAGAATTATGCATACAGAGACAGATGAGGAGATTCAACTAACAGGCAAGCAATTCTATTTATTTCAATATTTTATTCGCCATTTAAATCAAATTCTAACAAAGGAGCAGCTCTATGAAGGTGTGTGGGGTGAAAGCTATATAGAGGGCGATAAAACGTTAATGGTACATATTCGCTATTTAAGAGAAAAAATAGAAATAAATCCAGCTAAGCCAGCAATTATTGAAACGATTAGAGGCATTGGCTATAGGGTGAAGCTATGAAAATTTTCCGTCCGTTTAAATTTTTACGATCCCTATTAGCGAAGTATATGCTGATTATTTTTCTAGCCATTTCTATTGTTCAAATAGCTTATTTCACCTTGGCTATATTTGTGCTAGAGATTGCTAAAAAAGAACATGGGGATATAGTAACTGAAGCTGAAATTACAAGCGAAGTGGAGGAAAAATGGCATGCTGAAGCTAAAAATATTAAAAACTTTACAGATGAAGTAGTTTCTCAACACTTTGAAAAATGGCAGGAGCGATATCCTAAAGCATCGATGTTTTGGGTAGGACAAGATGGTACATTGCTCACCACATTAAATGTAATGGATCAACTACCATCAAAATGGACACCTGCTTTTACTACAAAGTTCATTAAAGAGCGGTATGGAGGGGATCCATTCACCATTATTACTTTTTTAGGTGGGGATGAATCAAATGGATTTATCGTCATTGAGATTCCTAGAGATGTATTCACTCCACCACTTAAACATATTTATGAAACATATGGAACTTTTTTATTTTTCGGTGTTATTGCCATTATTTTATTTTTCATTGTAGTCTCCTTTTTATTTTTCAAAGGTATTAGAAAGCGACTATTACATCTACAGGAAGCGATGGAGATTCGTGATGTTGATGGATTACCTGTTGAGATAGATGTAAAAAAGATGGACGAAATCGGTCAACTCCAGCAAAGCTTTAACAAAATGGTCTGTGAACTTAGGGACAGCAAAAATCGTGAGCTGAAGGAGGAGCAGCTACGACGAGAATTGATTGCTAATCTTTCGCATGACCTGCGTACCCCTTTAACAAAAATTAGAGCGCAATCCTATTCGATTAGTAAAGAAGAACTCACCGAAGAAGGACAGCAGGCTATTAAGGCAATGGAAACATCAATCATAAGCATCGATGCTTTAATAGAAAATTTAATGTCTTATACATTGTTGATGGCAAGTAAATATAAATATGAAGCAAAGGAAATCAATGTCTTGCGATTTGTACGTGAGCAAATGTCTACGTGGTATACCGTCTTTGAGAAGGAAGGCTTTAACATTGATATTGAGCTGCATTCTTTTGAGAACAACGAATGGCAAGTTGATCCAATTTGGCTTGGGCGTATTTTTGATAATTTATTTCAAAATGTTTTACGCCATGCTAACAGCGGAAAATATATTGGCGTTAAAACAGAGTCAACTGAGCACTATGATGCATTTATCATAAGGGATTGCGGAAACGGCATGAAAAATGAATCAAATGCGAAAGGAGCGGGTATTGGTCTATCTATCGTTGATATTATGGTAAAAGGCATGTCCTTAGATTGGGATATATGCTCAAGTGAATCTGGTACAGAAATCAAGATTAAACACTATAAAGTAAAATAGAAAAAAATCTGTGAGACTTCAGCTTGATGGTCTACAGATTTTTTTATTTTTTTAAACAAAATTTAAACTTGCCCCATACCTGCTTTTAAACTTCGAAATTTATGATATTTATAGAGGTGAGGACAATGGAATATATCGTACAAACAGAAAATCTATCAAAAAGTTTTGGAAAAGAGCAGGCTGTCTCAAATATAAATTTAAAAATTCGTAAAGGAGAAATATATGGATTTTTAGGTCCTAATGGGGCGGGCAAAACGACAACTATACGTATGCTTCTTGGGCTGATGAAGCCATCTTCAGGGACAATTAAAATTTTTCAAAAGGATGTAACGAAGGAGCGAATCAATATTTTGGCAAAGGTTGGATCATTAGTAGAGAACCCCTCCTATTATCCCCATTTAACAGCCTATGAAAATTTAGAGGCGTTAAGAAAGGTTCTAGGTGTGCCGAAGTCACGCATTGATGAAGTATTAGCAATCGTTCGGTTAAAGGATGCAGCTAATAAAAAGGTAAAGGGCTTTTCGCTAGGGATGAAGCAAAGGCTAGGGATTGCCGCTTCGCTGTTACATAATCCTGAATTATTAATTTTAGATGAGCCAACGAATGGTCTTGATCCATCTGGGATTATCGAAATTCGAAACCTAATAAAGCGACTTCCTGCTGAATTTGGAATGACAATTATTATTTCAAGTCATCTATTATCAGAAATTGATCAGATGGCAACGCAAGTAGGTATCGTATCAAAGGGGAAAATGATCTTTCAAGATTCTATTGAAGCAATGCGTAAATCTGCTCAGCCAAAGGTATTTATTAAGGTGAGTGATGCTGAAAAGGGCTGGCGTTCTTTAGTAGCTCATGGCATAAAGGCAGAACATAAGGAAGGGCTTATTTCGTTAGATGAATGCTCAGATGAAAAGGTAGCGCATATTGTACAAATTCTCGTACAAGAAGGAATTTTGGTTTATCGAGTAGAGGAAGAAAAACGTTCATTAGAGGATATATTCCTACAAATGACAACAGGAGAGCAATTGATATGATGGGGAAACTATTAACTTCTGATTTTTTGAAAATTAAACGCAAAGGATTATGGTTTTTGACGGCACTAGGCCCAATAGGTGTTGTTGCCCTACAAATGGTGAATTACGGTGTAAGAAAGGACTATTTGTTAGAGCAAAGTGAGGATGATTGGGGCTATTATTTATTAAATATCCATTCATTTACTCCACTTGCAATTGTACTGGGTATAGCTATTTTAACTTCATTTATGGCAAGCATTGAAAATGAAACGAATGCGTGGAAGCAATTAATCGCACTGCCAGTCTCTAAATTTACGGTGTATTTATCTAAATTTTCTGTGCTAGCCATATTATTGTTGCTGTCTTCCACACTTTTATCCTTATTGACACTAGCCTATGGGGTGTTTTTAGACCTAGGCGATAGCATTCCATATTCAGAGATTATGAAATATGGATTTTATCCTTATTTTGCTGCATTGCCAATCTTAGCACTTCAGCTTTGGGTTGCAAGTGTTTTCCATAATCAGGGGATTCCTATCACAATCGGTATCTTTGGCGTGATGTTTACCTATTCTGCATATGTATTACCTGATTGGATGATTTGGAAATGGCCATCTTTAATGAATGAATGGGATGAGCCCCTTATGAATGTCATGCTTGGAATAGGCATAGGTGTTTTGCTGTATATACTAGGAATGCTAGATTTTGCTAGAAGGGATGTTAAGTAAATGTGGTCAATAGTGAGCGCTGAATGGTTTAAACTACGAAAGTCAAAGATGGTACCAATTATATTAGCTGGGCCCTTAATAGGACTTTTTATCGGATTAACATCGAATTTAGAATCGGATATGGAAGGTCTACCTATAAATAATTGGTACATTCCCTTATTTTCAATGAATTTAACGTATGCATTATTATTTTTGCCGTTAATTACAGGGGTTTTTACAGGCATTATTTGTAGGTATGAACATCAATCTGGTGGCTGGAAACAGCTTTTAGCATTACCAGTGACAAGAGGGAAAGTATTTGTCGCTAAATATGTTCTAGTAATGCTTTTGGTGATGGCCATGCAATTATTATATTTATGTTCAATGCTTGCAGTAGGTATGATAAAAGGCTATGTGGACCCTTTTCCAATGGAGATTGTATGGAAAAGCATTATTGGTGGATGGGTAGCAACACTTCCTTTAGTAGCACTGCAATTATGGATGTCCATTATGTTTAAGAGCTTTGCGGCACCCTTTGCAGTTAATGTTATTTTCACATTACCTTCTATATTAGCCATTAATTCTAAGACTATTGGACCTTATTATCCATGGGCACAGCCATTCGCTATGATGTATGTAGGCGGTAATACAGACGATATATTCTTTGTGCCTTGGGAGCAATTAATAACGGTTGTAGGCGGAGGGTTCTTACTGTTTTTCCTTGGAGGCTATTTATATTTTCAGCGAAAAGCTGTATAAACTTTCTATAAATTAAGGGAGATTTTTATAAATGATAATTGTTAAAAGAAGTTTTTTATTTATTTCAGTAGTTTTTCTTTTGCTAGCATTAACGGGCTGTGGCAAGGGAGAAGCTATTAAAGATGCTTCCACATATACTTCTGCTATAGAAGATATAGATATTCCGAATGATGTGAAAATAATTGGATTCGGAGAAGCGACTCATGGGAATGTTGAATTTCAATCATTAAAGAAAGATTTATTTCAGGCTCTGGTTAAAAATGAAGATGTTCGTGTCTTTGTTTTAGAAGGCGATTTTGGAGGAGCTCAGCAAATTAATCAATTTATTTTAACTGGTGCTGGTACTGCTGAGGAAGCTGTTAAAGCTCTTGATTATGGTATTTATAAAACCGATCAAATGATTGAGTTAGTGCAATGGATGCACGATTATAATATGACAGCCGAAGAGAACGATAAAGTCTATTTTTATGGTAATGATATGCAGCGCTATGATTATAGCAAAAAAGGGCTGCTAGATTATTATGACATCGTTAATAGTGAAGAGGCGGCTGAATATAAGGCACAGCTTGAAGATGTGACAAACAAGACTATGAGAGATTTAACAAATAGTCAGCTAAAAGAGCTTGATGAAAATATAGACGCCATCATCAAGGATTTGCAAAGTAATAAAGATGCTTATATTAAAACATCATCCAAAGAAGCGTATATATTTGCTGCACAATATGCACAAATTATGAAGCAGCGAACGCAATTATTTTTAAATGACAGTGATTATATGAATCTTCGCGATAAATATTTAGCTGAAAACTTACAGTGGATTGTTGATTTTGAAGCGGCTCAGGGCCATAGTAAAGTACTAATGTCTGCTCATAATGGGCATATAGAGAAAACTTCTGCAAATGCAGCAGGCTATAAATCAATGGGACAATATTTAAAGGAAATGTATCAGGACGATTATTTTGCTATTGGGACTGATTTTGTAAAAAATACCTTTCAGGCACAAAATGCTGGATCTGGAGAAAGGAAAAATTACACAATTGAGCATCATAATGCTTTAGTGGATGCTTTTAGTGATATCCAAGACAACATTTTCTATGTAGATTTTGAACATGCTAAAAAATCGAATGAGCTTGCAAATATCCTCTCTGAAGCACAAAGAATGGGCAATATAGGGGATGATTTCCGCCCTTGGTACAAGCTTACTCAAATGCTCTATACAATAAAAATGACACCAGCTGATGCATATGATGGCATAATCATTGTACAAGAAGCAACACCAACAAAAATTATTGAATAATATAAGTTAGCTACCTGCAAATAGGCATAACAGCGTATTGTTTATCTCTAATTTGTTAAAGATAACAAAGAGGAGGTGTGAGACGATGGCACAAGAAATTCTTTGTGAGGTCAATAACTGCACATTTTGGGACTCTGGTAATAAATGTACAGCAGAAAAAATTTACGTTGTCAGCCAGAAGGGACAACAAGCTTCGAATAGCGAAGAAACAGATTGTAAAACATTTGAACCTGAAACGCATTAATGAATGGTTAAAAGGGTAATCAAGCATATGGTTACCCTTTTCTCCTCATTTTATCCGATTAGCTTTTTAACTTCTTTCAGCAGAAGTCTCCAGCCTATATAGGTGGTGAGATGAATGCGAATTTAAGCTACTTTTCAGAGGGTATTCAAACACCCGCTGAAATAGAGGAATTCAGGCTAAGATCTTCACATCCTGTGAAAACGCCTGAGTGACCAACATCGTGTTGGCCCAAAGCCTCCGGCGGATGTCACGGAATCGAAAAGGAGTTCTTTGTGTAAGCACAAAGCCGATTCCGGACGCAATTATGCCGAGGCATAATTGATTAGACATCTACCTTTTCCTTTTGAAATAAAAGTGCATGTGCATTTTTCACCTTTTCCTCTACATAATCTAATGAATATTTTCCATATGAATCTGTTAAATCCCCTATTGCTCGTGATAAATTATCAATAATAGGGATTAAGATCTCCAACTGTGTAAGCTCCTTGCCTTTGTTCATCTCATCCATGATTTCATAAGCAAGGTGTTGAATCGTCCTAAGTCGCATTTTTTCAGATTGCATGGAATCCTCCTTATAGACCAATTTATGATGTCTATATATATGCCCCGTTATGAATTTTCATGAATGATTCGCTGCATATTAAAAGTGATTTTGCGGTTGGCTGAGGGCATGAGCTATCTCGTGAATCCCCTTTTCAATTTTATAGTCCTCAACATTGGAAACATTGAGCTTTAAAATACGCTCGGGATAAAATCCATATAAATAATTGCGATCAATGGTGTCTAGATAGATTTTTTTTAGCTTTAAATGCTGAATAAGCCTATTGGTATTGATTTCCCTTGGGAATACGATATGGCTATGCATGCAAATCTCTGTGGTTGCTTGAAAATCAGGTAAATATTTGGCGATAGATTGTTGAAGTATATTGGCACGTTGTGTATAAGCCTCGCTAACCACCTTTTGGTACCGTTCAAACATTCCACTTTTTAGATATAGCTCTAAAGAAGCTTGTGAAATCATAGAACTATCGATATCAGCCGTATTTTTATGACGCTGAAAACTATCAATAAGTGCATTTGGTAAAACAGCAAGACCAATTCGTAAGCCTGGAAACATGATTTTGGAAAAACTTTTTAAATAAATTACATGCTGCTCCATATCATCTGTGAATAATGGATCAGATTTTATGTTGAGGTCGAAGTCTGCCAAATAGTCATCCTCGACGATATAAACGCTGTACTTATAGGCGAGTCTACGAATATCGTCCTTTTCCTTCTTACAAAAGGAGGTACCTAAAGGATTGTGTAGTCTTGGCATTGTATAAAAGAACTTAATATCCTGTTTACTAAAAATAGTTTCTAATTCCTGCAGGTCTATTCCTTTTGAAGTCCTTTTAATGCCGACGACGGGTACTTGATATGTTTTAAAATAATCCATATATAAATGGTAGCTAGGCTGTTCAACTAGAATGGTTGTGCGATTAGTAGGAAATGGCATAACACTTAGCAAGAAAAGAGATTGCTGAACACCAGATGTGATAAAGATATTCTCCTGTTTTGTAAATACTTGATACGTTTCTAACAATTTTTGAGCTTCTCTAATTAACGAAGGTAAGCCCTTCGGTGTACCATAGCGAAATAAGTCTGCCTGGTAGGTATCTATAGCTTTATTGATACAATGCTGGAAATCTTTATACGGGAATGTATGCCAGCTAGGCGATGATGTTGCAAAATCTATTACATTGCTTGTACCTGGAGTAGAAGGGAGTTGGTGATCCACGACGTAGTATCCACTTTTTGGTTGAGCATAAATGAAATGCTGATTTTCTAGTTTTCTTAGTGCTGTCAAAATAGTGCTCTTGCTACAGGAAAATTCCTGAGATAACTGACGAATAGAAGGAAGCTTTGCACCAGCCTGTAGAGCCCCCAGCTGTATTTGATTCAATAGTTTGGAATAGATAATTTCATATTTAAGCATAAACTACCTCCTACTCATCTGTATCGGTACAGATGGGTATTTTTTATATCGTGTAAGCTTTGATTTTTTATTAAGATTGCTTTACGTTAGTCAGAACCATTAGTAGAGAGAAATACTCTGAATAAGTTTCTGTTTAACCTACATTTGAAAAAAAGGAGTAATTGCTATGACAGCACAAAGAAAAGCCTATTTAGCGGCTATCGGCTATGCACTTATTATTGGATTGTCATTTATGTTTGTAAAAGTAGCTTTAACAGTAGCAAGTCCAATAGATACATTGGCACATCGTTTTTCCATTGCTTTTATCAGCATTTTGATTTTTATGATCTGTACAAAAAAACGTGTCAAAATAGGTAAGCAGGATATAATGAGGATTTTACCACTAGCTTTATTGTATCCACTTGCATTTTTTACTTTTCAAGTACTCGGACTTGCTCAAATATCTTCCACAGAGGCGGGCATTATTCAAGCAGCGATTCCTGTTTTTACATTAATTCTTGCAAGTGTGCTTTTAAAGGAAAAGTCATCACATCTGCAGCTTTTCTTCGTTGGTCTTTCCGTGGCGGGCGTGATTTTTATGCTTAGTATGAGTAATAGGGGTGCAAACACAGGCAATTTAATAGGTAGCGGATTAATTTTGCTTTCAGCATTGGCAGTATCATTTTATAACATTTTTGCAAGAAAGCTTACAAGGCAATATTCTTTAATATCACTAACTTATATGATGACATTTTGTGGGTTTGTTATTTTCAATGGGGTAGCAATAGGAAATCATGTAATGAATCAAACGCTTCCTCAATTTTTTAAGCCCTTTCTGTATGGTGATTTTGTTATTGCCATTGTTTATTTAGGTATTTTATCTTCACTTGTGACTTCCTATTTATCTAATTATTCCTTATCAATATTGGAAGCCTCTAAAATGAGTGTTTTTAGTAATTTAGCTACATTCATTACCATACTTGCGGGCGTTATTTTTTTAAAGGAAGCTTTTCATCTGTACCATTTAATTGGTGGAGTCAGCATTGTTATTGGTATTATCGGAACTAATTATTTTGGAAATAAGAGAGGAGCTTCATGATAAATCTTTTACTTAGTGTATATTCGTTTGCTAAATAACTATTAATCTTATCCAAAGTAATATACGCCCACCTCTTCAACTTTTTGTAGCCAAGAGGTGGGATTCTTATTTTTTAGGTAAGGTAATTTGAAAGGTTGTTCCTTCTGAAGGCTGGCTTTCTATAGAAATGGTTCCCTTATGAGCTTGTACAAGCTTATGAACAATTGCCATACCAAGTCCAGTGCCTTCAGAGGAAAATTCAGTAGTCGTTCCACGATAATATTGTTGAAATATATTTTCGACCATGTGCGGAGGCATACCTACACCGTTATCCACAATGTGAATATCCACATATTCAGGGTGATCAAAAATATGTGTATAAATATTTGTGCTAGGCGGATTGTGGATAATGGAATTCATAAGAATGTTTTGTAATATGCGTTGCATGAATTTCGTGTCAAAGTCAATGCTTATAACAGATGTATCAGTTTTAAAATGCAAAATATAATCAATGGCCTGTGGATTGTTGCTTATATTGGCAACGATTCTTTTTGTAAAATCCACAATATCCTGATTGGTTTTATGCAAGGGTAATTGACCGTCTGTATTATTAAACTGAATGACGAGACTTAAATCTTGAATAAGTTCCTCCATATGCTTGCCTTTATCTGCAATCTCTTGAATAAAGGAACGAGCTTCCTCCTTGGTCCAATCGTATTGATCATTTAATAAAAGGGTAGAGTAGCCTGTAATATAGGTTAATGGCGTTTTTAAATCGTGTGATATACCAGCAATCCATTCTTGTTTTGCTTGTTCAACCTTTTCACGTTCTGTTTCAGCAGCCTTTAATTTGCCTGATAAGGATTGTAGATGCTGAAGTACCTCTTGATAGAGCATATAACGCATGCGTAGCTTTCCTTTACGGTTATAGATGTTGGTCAGTCCATTGGGCTGTGTATAATTTTCCTCAAATAATTGCTGAATCCAAGTCATGATAAAGCCAAGAGGACCACCAAAATACCACCCAAATACTGCTATACAGGCAACAGTACTAAATCCAAAGATCCATAGTACCCATAAATTCTCATACTCCTCACTAGCATTTTCCTTAAAGAGTGGTATGATCCCTTCGATACCTATGAGAATACAGATTCCAGTTACAAGCATCCACAGCATAATGCCCAACGAAAGATGTATGGTAAAGCGTGTATTTATTCGCATAAGGATTCCTCTTTAGGTGGGATAAATTTATAGCCTATACCCCTTAAATTCACAATTATTCTTGGTTTTCGTGTATCATCTCCAAGCTTTTTCCGTAGCTTTGAAATATGGATGGTTACAGTCTTTTCCTCCCCATAGACATCATTACCCCAGACAAATTCATAAAGCTGAGAGGTTGTAAAAATCCGATTTGGATTTTTACAAAAGAATTGTAGTAGCTCAAGCTCCTTAGCGGTGCATTCTACAGGCAGCTTATTAACAATGAGTGTGGCAGTTTCAGGGTTGAGCGTAAAATAACCAAAATCAAATTTTGCCTCAAGTTGTTGCTGTGTATTTTCATACATTTTTTGACGTCTAAGGATGGCCTTAATACGAGCAACCACTTCTAAAGGGTTGAAGGGTTTTGTTATATAATCATCACCGCCTAATCCTAGCCCAGTTAATTTATCAAAATCTGTGGAGCGTGCACTAACAAAAATAATTGGGGTATTTGTATGATTACGGATAGCTGTGCAAAGCTCAAAGCCACTGATATCTGGCAGCATGATATCCAGCAAAATAATATCGTAATGATTGTCCTTGATAAGCTGTAGCGTATCTTTTCCATTAGAGGCCGAATCAATATTAGTAAAATTTTCTTTCCTTAGCGTAATGTCTAAAAGTTTTAAAATGCCGATTTCATCATCTACTGTTAAGATTTTTACACCTTCCATTTGTATCCCTCATTTCAATTTCATCATAACAGCTTCTGAGTTGTATAGCCTCCCTCAAATAAAAAAATTACTGTTATTTTCCGTTGATTTTACTTTGATTTTACTTTCGCTTATTAAGCTTAGTGTAATGAATTTTAAAACAGTAAGGAGAAAGTAAAATGGAAACCATTATTCAAATACATCAATTATGCAAGAGCTATAAGGGAGTGGAAACTATCTCGAATGTCAATATGAACATTAAAAAAGGAGAGATTTATGGTTTTTTAGGTCCAAATGGTGCTGGGAAAACAACGGTTATGAAAATGATTTTAAACCTGGTAAAGCCAACCTCAGGAGCAATAAAGATTTTTAATACACCAATCTCTACAACCTCTTATCAATACTTGAAGAAAATAGGGAGCATTATTGAGTACCCAGAATTCTATGAAAGACTGACAGCTAAGGAAAACTTAGAGCTTCACTGCGAATATAGTGGCGTTAATGACAAGGGGGCTGTAAAGGAAGCGCTGAGAATCGTCGGTCTGAATAGTGTGGAAAATAAAAAGATACATGAATTTTCATTGGGAATGAAGCAAAGATTAGGAATTGCACGAGCTATAGTGACAAAACCTGAAATTCTTATTTTAGATGAACCTATCAATGGTCTTGATCCAATTGGTATTAAAGATATACGAGAACTTTTAATACAACTAAAAGAAAAATATGGTATCACCATTTTAATTTCCAGTCATATCGTGTCAGAAATTGAATCGATAGCAGACACAATTGGCATCCTCCATGATGGAAAATTATTAAAGGAAGTTAAAATGGAGAATATTCGCAAAGAAACAATGGCTTATTTAGAAATCCGAATAGATGATTTCAGGGGAGCAATTAAAGTTCTTGAGAATAAGCTTGGTATTCGAAATTACGAAGTGGTCAATGAGCATTGTATTCGGGTTTTTGAGCAAAATATTTCGCAATCTCAAATTAATAAAGAGCTTATTCTCAGTGATATAGTTGTCAATGGTCTTGAAAAGCAACAACAACATTTAGAAGAGTATTTCTTACAATTAATTAATGGAGGTCATCCACATGCTTAAATTACTAAAACTTGAATGGAAAAAGAATCGTATGTCCGGTTATATAAAGGGCTTATTGATTTGTATTATCAGCATTTTTGTAGCCGTTGCTCTGATGGCTATAGGGGGAGAAGGAGAATGGGCGTTTTTAAACTATACGGAAATTACGTCCTTAACAAATATTCTAATTCGTATTGTATTTATTATTTTTTCAAGTGTAATCCTATCCCGCTTGGTGATAGATGAATATAAAAATAAAACTGTTCAGTTATTGTTTACGTACCCATTGAAAAGAAAAAAAATTATACTTGCCAAGCTGTCTCTCGTTTTTGGTTTCTGCTTTGTCAGTATTGTTAGTGCTACCTTCATGATTAATATACTGATTTATTTTCTGAATCCGATGATGAGTTTATTTCAGCAACCAGCGGATATACAAGAGATGATTGCAACAATACCATCTACTTTTATGAGTGCTTTTATGACTGCTGGCGTAAGCTTAATACCTTTGTACTTTGGTATGCGGAAAAAATCTACTGCTTCTACCATTACATCAGCTGTAATTATTGGATTTATCATTAATGCATCTGTTTCTGATGGATCAACATCATCTAGTCTATATCAAATTATGGCTGTGCCAATTCTATTGTGTGGATTAGGATTTTTAATTGGCTATTTATCTTATCGAAGGGTCGATAAAGTGGATCTAACTTAAAATCTATCATCATTAAGGGACTATCAGCTGAAAGGGGTAAGATTACATGACAGGATGGTGAATTAAAGATTATAGATAGCTCTTTTAAGGAATTAACAATAGTAGTTGTAAATGGTGATAGCTACATTACAAATATCTCTAGTCCACAGATGAACATTACTTCAACGAGTGATGAAATAGTATTAAATGAAATGAATGAAGAAAAAGATTTATTTGTCGAATCAGGCTCTGGAGATATTACGTTGTCCTATTCAAAGGCTCCACAATTTTTAGAGCTTTTAGCTAAAAGTGAGTCTCCGATATTACAATAAAGTTAAAGGATTTTAAAAAAGTCAAAGGAGATTCAACAAAGTGGAAAATTGGAAAAGCATCAAATCGAGTGGAGGCTATTAGCAAGGAAGGGGTTATTTATATAAATTAATCTAGCAATTGAGAGGCCGGATAATAATTAGAAAAGCTTGTAAAAAACTTAATTCGTTTTTTACAAGCTATGATTTAGGGTTACTTAGCTAATACAGCAAGTTTGCTTAGCTCTTCCGCAGTTAATGGCTCTGTTTTGCCAATTTCCGTATGAACATCAAAGACAGCTGTATTTTTAATAGTACCAGTGATTTCTCCTGTTGTTTGAGTCAATACACTACTTGCACCAAGGAACCAGAAATAATGGTCTTGTACTCGTTTAGGGAAGTTTGCTCCAAACATGCCATCAACTGAAATAGGTGCGCGGAAGTTCATGGATTCTTTTTTCAATGTACCAACCATTGTTACTTGTTTTTTACTTCTAGGCGGCACAGTCACTTGTACACTGGCAGTGGCTGTTCTTGATTCTGACTCAGTTTTTGATTCCCCAACAGTAGTACTGACAGAAAACTCCATTCCTGATTCAAAGAATCCTTCAATTGTAAATTTGGAGGATATCGTTAGACCAGTCGTACTTTCAGAAGACCAAGATTGCTCACTTTGCCAGCTTCCTTGAACCTCTAAAGTCATCGTAGCCTCTTCATCTCCATAGTTTACTGCTACATTGCTCCCAACGATTGCAGATGTAGGTGGCTTGCCATCGCCTTTCATATAATTAAAGTCACCTAGTCTTTTATAACAAGGGTGTCCATATTGTTCTGTGATTGCAGGTTTGACAGCATTAAAATAAGTTTCACTGTTGACAGAGATGCCATCAGGTTTTGTACCAAACTTATTTGTGAAAGCTTGTCTTACACTCTCGGGGCTTGATTTTAGTGCAGGTAAATCTGTAAATGATAATTTTTCTTGAATTGTCATTATGTTACCTCCTAATTTGTGTTGTTATATAAACACATTTATTAAATTAATATATGCGTTCAATAACCCATAAGTATATTACCTTAATTAACCAAATAAGTCTTTACATTTTACAAAATTAGTATTATTTTTACATAAAAAGACAAATTAATAGAGCTTTATGAATAGACTTATTAACACACTGTTAACTGGTATCTAGCTGTATCAAAACTTTTTTCCTCTAGAAAATTGGAAACTGTGATAAATTATAAGGATGAAAGTTTTCCATACTTTTTCTAGGAGGTTTTGATTGTGAAACAGATCTATGTAATTAGGCATTGTGAAGCCCAAGGTCAATCATCCGATGCCCATTTAACAGAAAAAGGCTTTCATCAAGCAGAAGTTTTAGCGGACTTTTTCGCTGACAAAGAAATCAAGCGAATTATTGCAAGCCCCTTTTTACGCGCAATTCAAACGTTAGAGCAGCTTAGTGCAAGGGAAAAATATCGATATTGAAGTCGATGAACGCCTTTCAGAACGGATTTTAAGCGCTAGAGATTTATCAGACTGGTATGAAAAGCTACAAGCAACCTTTACTGATATGACAATAAGATTTGATGGTGGAGAGTCAAATGAGGAGGCCATGACACGTATCGTTAATGTTGTCGAAGAAATATTTCGAAATGAAGTTGATCCATACATTTATCGTTAGCCATGGAAATATTTTTACCTTGCTTTTAAAACATTATCAACGGGATGTAGATTTTCAATTTTGGAAAAATCTAAGTAATCCAAATGTCTATCAGCTAACTATGAAGGAAAATGCTGTGACACTAGAACGTATATGGAAACGAGAGGAGAAACATGGATAGGTTATTACAAGAAATTGTTACATGGGTTAAAAAGGAAGATAAAGCAATTGTTATTGGTATCTCTGGCCATGGTGCAGCAGGAAAAACAACGTTTGCCAATAGACTTATACATCTACTGAATCAGGATGAAACGAATTATATCAATACAGACCCGTATATTGTTAGTTCGGATATACGCAAGCATACAATTATCAACTATACTTTTCGAAACGAACAGCATCATTTTAAAATGACCGCTTGCCATCCAGCGGCACATCATTTACCTTCTTTGGAACGAGATATTCAGATGGTTAGAGAAGGACTGGATTTATTGACAATTGATACGCATTATATGAAAAGTGCGTTAATTTCTTCAAAAAGTAAAATAACCATTGTTGAGGGAATGAGTGTAGCATTTATTAATCCGAAATTATTTGATTTAAAAATTTATTTTTATACAGATGACGATACGGAATTAAAGAGAAGGTCAGGGCGAGATATACTAGAAAGGGGAACAAATATCGATTATTTAAGGCAGTCTCATGAGGAACGACGGATTCAATATGAATTGTTTATGCATTCTTTTAGACATCATTTTGATATTATTGTTAAAACGTCGAATGATATAGTATGCCTAGAAAAAATCGCTTTTGATTTTTAAATCAGAGCTTTCTGCAATTCAAAAAGGCAGAAAGCTCTTGTCTTTAATATTGAAATTTCACTCTAACAGTCGCATTAATAGCCATTTGCCCCTGTTCAATAGGTGTAGCAATTGTTGAATCGGCCATCGTCATGGATTTATAGAGGACGGGGCTATTTTCATGTTCCTCAACAATTTCAATTGGCTGGGGCTGCAAAGGCAAATACATCGCATCTGCAATTGTTTTAGCTTTCATTTGGGCATTATGGAGAGCTAAAGTAAGTGCTTGTTGGTAATAGGCATCGACATCTGCAATGTTAAATTGAATGGAGGAAATCCGATTTGCCCCATTTTGCACAGCTGTGTCAATAACGGCACCAACCTGATTCGTGTCCATCACCTTTATTGTAATGGCATTGGTCACTTCATATTCATTAAAAATTTGTTTACCATTCTCAAAATCATAAAGTGGTAAAATCGTGTAGCCTGTTGTTTGAATGTGTTCTCTTGGGATTTTAAGTGCTAACAGAGATTGCATGACACGATTCATTATTATCGCATTATCCTTCTGTGTATCCTGTACATGTTTTCCTTGTGTATTTACTTCAACCTGCAGCTGTACATAGCCTGCCTTTGCCATTACTTTTCCCTGACCATTCACAATGATAACACGTTGTGCATAAGGAACTTGCTGACCACCAGTTGAATAATACATCGAAAAACCACCTTTCTAAAGGCTCAATGCTCCCTGCTATCCTTTATCTTTCAGATTTTTTAATAATTTATCATGTAATTTAGTAAAGAGCAGCAATGTTAAAAGTGTTCCAATAAGGGCTAAAAACATGTCCCATTGTGCATCCCAGCGATCGCCTTGCATTCCGACAAAATCCTTCGATACTTTACTACCTTTGGAGATTTTTGTGCTTAACCATTCAATGATTTCATAGGTAGCTGCAATAGCAAGCATAATACTAAATGTAATGCCTGATAACCAAGCCCCTTTTGTTAATGGCGTCTTTCGTATTAATATTTCCCTTATAACAATCGCCATTAAACCTTTAAAGAAATGTCCAAAGCGATCATAGTTATTTCGCTGTAAATGGAATTCTTCTTTAATCCAATTAAAAAGAGGGACCTCTGAATAGGTATAGTGTCCACCAATAAACGTTAAGATGGATAAAAAAGCGATGATACAATATGAAAAAGTTGTGAAACGGAATTTATTATAGAGGACAGTAACAAAGATAATTGCTACAACAGCAGGACTGACCTCAGCTAGCCAATCCAAATAGGAAGCTGGCTTTATTACAGACCAGAGAAAAATAATGATGACGATTAATAATAAAATGACATGTATTTTCTTATCTTTACCCATCACGCACACTCCTTTGCTTAAAGTATAGGGAAGGCGTGGCTATGTTATACAAAAATATGACATCAGCTAAAAAAAGCGTCTAGTTGAGCTATGCACTGACGCTTTGCTTATCTTGATTCAGCAGATCTTTACTGTGCGACAGCGCAGCTCAGAATACTTCCACTTCTTTTGGTGGCGATTATACAAACGCCTGTTACGAATTTTAAAGAAGAGCTTTTCAAGCAAGCTCAAAAAAATTCGGACGCAATTACGCTGGGGTATAATTGAAGGCTTTAGATCATTTTTAATAAAGCCTCTACACCAGACATTCCTTCAGTAATGCCCAACTGTTGTGCCTCATAGGTCACGGATTCTAGGGGAGCTGTCAATAATTCATCGATTGTTTTTACACCAACAGCTCGCCCAGCAATAATTTTTCGATCAGCTAGGCGGTCATTTAACAAACCGACATCCAATGCCCCGCACATTATATAGCCCGTATTATTTGAAACCGTCAGTAGTGTTGTTTTGGGTAATTGAACAGCTACCGCAGTGAAGAAATGCCCCTTAATCATGATAGGCTCTATTGTCACCATCAAAATCACTCCTTTTCTCTATATACATATGGCAGGAGCTAAAAAGGTGTTCGACATTTTTTAATAAAAAATACAATTAGATTATTCATCATTGCTTTGAAAAGACCGATCTTATAGTATTATCAATTTTTAGTTAAATATTTGATAAATATCTTACTCAGATGTTAATTCCTATGACAATTCTAATATCATCAAAAGGGGATTTCTGTAATATTTAAAGGGGAAAACCGCCAATCCTTCTCAAGTATAATTCATTGTAATTCGTAAATAGTAAGTTGACGGAGTAATGTGAATGTGACTTGGGAGGTGATGCTATGACACGTAAATATGTAATGCTTTTAAGTATTTGTTTTTTTATCATATCGGTTTGCTCTACAGGGCTGATAACGTATGCGGATAAAGGTCGCCCCTATTATGAGGAGACAGGAGAAGTTGTGTGGGATATCAATACAGAAGACAAAATAATTGCCCTCACCTTTGACGATGGACCACATCCTAAGTATACGGCAGCTATTTTAGACTTATTGGCAAAGTATGATGCAAAGGCTACCTTTTTTATTATTGGAAAAAATGCAGAAAAATATCCAGAGGTTGTTTTACGATCTTATTCTGAAGGACATGAGTTAGCCAATCATACGTATTCACATCCGTTCAAAGTTTCCATTGCTGATTTGCAGAAGGAGCTGCGGCAGACAAAGGAAATAATTTATGGCATAACTGGGTTTTCCCCGGTTTTATTCCGTCCTGTAGGTGGTAACTATAATGATTCAATGATTAATGCCGCTGTTAAGGATGGATACAAAGTAGTTATGTGGTCTTGGCATCAGGATACTCAGGATTGGAAGCAGCCAGGTGTAAAGAAAATTACACAAAAGGTTCTGAAGGGATCAAAGCCTGGAGATGTTATTTTATTCCATGATGGAGGCGGCGATCGCAGTCAAACCATTAAAGCGCTGGAGGAAATATTGCCAGTGTTAAAAAAGCAGGGCTATACATTTGTCACGATATCCGAGCTGATAGAAAGCAAACAGCAGAAAGAGCAAGTGCAATAATAGGAATAAGCCATCTCAACAATTGTTTGATATGGCTTATTTTCCTCAGTTTACCAAAACAAATTAATTACCAAAATAGAAGTGGTGCAAGTGCAATCCCAACAATTGTTCCAAGTGCGATACCAACACCGAAGCCTGCTCCTCTAAAACCCCAACCCCAGAAACCTAAACCATAACCACCAAATCGTCTATCAGGAAGAATCCATACCTGTCTTCTATCCACTCTAGTTATTTCTCCATAATGTACTTTTCCGCATGATTCAGTAATTTTTACACGTTTACCTTGATATTGACAGCAAAGATTATAAGTATTAGCTGGATTCACAATTTTCCCTCCTTTCAGCTTCCTTACAAACTAATATATGCTGTCTCCTCTATCCACCATTAGCCGATTGTCTATTGAACACATAAGCTATAGTTGGAGGTGTGAGGATGTCAGTTATACCAACAAATGAGTGGTTACATGAAATTATGGAGATTCAAAAGCTTGTGCCTAAGAGAAATATTTATGAATTACAACGCTCTATCATTTGTAATCGTCTGATAGAGATCTTTAATAATGGAAATCCGGAAGAAATACAATTTGAATTGCAGCAGCAGGGGCTATATTTGCCACATGAAAACTTGGCTATTCAAAAGTTAGAAAAACAAAATGTTTGGCTAATTGTGCAAGAAGAATTTAATTACTTAAAAGAAAAATGGAACGGTCCTAATATACCAATCTATATACTCCCTATAACACAGGAACAAACAATGACTAAAAAAAATGGTACTGCCTATCCTAATGCCATATTTTTATTTGTTGGGGAACTTAAAAAACAGGAACTTCGAGCATTATTTGCACATGAATACAACCATGTTTGTCGTCTGCACTGTATAAATAAATCTTTAAATGAAGTGACCTTGTTGGATTCTTTAGTTTTAGAGGGCTTGGCAGAATGTGCAGTAGAAGAAATTTATGGAGATGAGTGGTTAACACCATGGTTGGGGAATTATACGATGGAAAAGATGCTAGAAATATGGAAAAAGTATTTTTTACCTCAGATGAATAATGAGGGATTGGCGCATCATGGAGAATTTTTATATGGTGGAAAACTACCTCAGTGGATTGGATATTGTATTGGCTATGAAATTGTAAGAACCTATATAAAAAATCATTCATCAAACAAACTTCTTTTAAAAGATTCGAAGGAGATACTTACTGGCTCTGATTTTCCATTACAATAGAGGGAAGGAGTGATTGGCGTGTCAGATCAATTAAAAAATGTATTACCTCCCGTTATTGACTTGTCAACAAAGGTGCTGATCGTGGGCTCAATGCCTGGAAAACAGTCATTAGAGAAGCAGCAATATTATGGTAACCCACGCAATCACTTTTGGGCAATTATTGGGGAAATAGTAGAGATAGCAATTCCAGATAACTATGAACAAAGGTTGGAGTTGTTAAAGAGTAACCATATTGGTCTTTGGGATACAATAGCATCTTGTGAGCGTAAGGGAAGCTTAGATGCGGCTATTCGTAATGAAAAGCCGAATGATTTTCAAATGCTTTTTGAGCACTATCCTAACATTGAGTTAGTACTTTTTAATGGAGCAAAGGCTTTTGATGTTTTTAAAAGGCATATTGGTTTTGAAGTTTTAGCTGAGCGTGACTATCAAAAAATGCCCTCAACTAGCCCTATACCTGGGAAAAATATTAAATCTTTTAAGGAAAAGCTCAAGGATTGGCAAGTGATGAGCTCCTATTTACCTAACATAAAATAACCTCTATTGTTGGAGGTTATTTTTCATGTTGTTGAAATACTATTATGTCAATGAAATCAAGGTGACAAATTAAAAAATATAGCGCTTCACTCGCTTTATTGCTCGCTCCAGGGTCTTATCTGTGACGCTGTGAACTCTCCGGGAGTCACTCACACTCCAATCAACCATTACTCATAGTATTTCACAAAAATGTATAGTGATAAATTGAAGTCTTTACCACCATTATTTTGCGAAAAATGGAGCTTTGATAAAAATTTTTCTATACGAAAGCAGTTCGACAGCAATAAGTGGCTTTGTAAAGGTAGAAATTAGTTTTATGCAAAAACTAAAATGTAGGTTGGCAACTATAGAATTGTACCACTATTTTTCCATTTAATGATGGTAAGTAACATCCTTTTACTATACTTTTGTGGGAAGAAAATAT